>RFNG01000157.1 GCA_009927275.1 Sphingobacteriia bacterium
GGGACGGGACTTGAACCCGTACGACTGTTAAGGTCACAGGATTTTAAGTCCTGCGTGTCTACCAATTCCACCACCCAGGCAGGGGGTAAAAAAAAGAGCCCTTCGGCTCCGGAGCGGAAAACGGGTCTCGAACCCGCGACCTTAACCTTGGCAAGGTTACGCTCTACCAACTGAGCTACTTCCGCTTTTCCCAAATGGGACTACAAATTTATGAATTCTAGCTGAATAAAAAAATTAGGTATCTAAATGGTTTTTTTGCCAATCTTGTAAAATCAATAAGGCATCCATAGGGCTAATATGATTTAAATTAAGTGCTAAAAGTGCCGCACGCAATTCAAGCGCCGCATCACTTGCATCATTTTCTGCTGGGCTATAATCGTTTGTCGGCGCCCATTGCAATTCAGTTTGAAAGGATTCGGAATGGTGATGGCGTTCTAATTCCTGTAATTTTAATTGTGCATCGCGTATAACAGACTCCGGCATGCCTGCCATTTTGGCTACGTGAATACCAAAGCTGTGAGCGCTGCCTCCTTCTTTTAATCGTCTTAAAAAAATAATATTGTTGTTATGCTCTTTTACGGAAACATTAAAATTTTTAATTCTGGAAAAATGCATGCACATTGAATTTAATTCGTGATAATGCGTTGCAAACAACGTTTTGGGACGTTTTGGATGATCGTGTAAAAATTTTGCTATGCTCCAAGCAATTGAAATTCCATCATAGGTTGATGTGCCGCGACCAATTTCATCCATTAAAATTAAGCTTCCGGTACTGATATTATGTAATATGCTGGATGTTTCATTCATTTCAACCATAAATGTAGATTCGCCGCTACTGATGTTGTCGCTGGCGCCAACGCGGGTAAATACACGGTCTGTTATGGGTAAAGTAGCCTCTGCGGCGGGAACAAAGCATCCCATTTGCGCCATTATTACAATTAATGCTGTTTGGCGCAATACGGCCGATTTACCGCTCATGTTAGGGCCTGTAATCATCATCATTTGTACCGTTTGCGGATCTAAATCAATATCGTTGGCAACATAGGATGTACCCTCTTTTAGTAAAGTTTCTATAACGGGATGTCGGCCTTGAATAATGCGTAGGGCTTGAGAATTAGTAAAGCAAGGCTTGCAGTATTTACGTTTAAAGGCAAGTTCGGCAAAATTGCACAATACGTCAATTTGTGCCATTTGCTGTGCTGTATGAATAAGTTCTGGAATATGCGTTAACAGGCGTTTGCATAATTCAGAAAATAATTCCTGTTCTATTTGCAAAATACGATCTTCAGCTCCTAAAATTTCTTCTTCGTATGTTTTTAATTCGGGTGTAATATACCGTTCGGCATTGGTGAGTGTTTGCTTACGTATCCAGCTAGGAGGCACTTTATCTTTATGCGCATGGGTAACTTCAAGATAATAGCCAAAAACCGAATTAAAAGCAATTTTTAGAGAACTGATACCTGTATTTTGAATTTCGCGTTGTTGAATAGCAATAAGGTGTTGTTTACCCTCGTGTTTTAATTGTTGTAAGCGGTCGAGTGTTTCGTGGAGTCCATTTAAAAATACCGGGCCCTTTCCCAATTGTGCGGGGGCTTCATCCAAAAGCTGATCATGTAATAATTGGAAAGCGTGTAAGCACGAAGATGTTTCATGCGCAAGCTTTTGCAATGACGGAAAATCTGTTTTTAGCAGCAGTGCTTTAACAGTGCCAAGGGTTTCTAGTACTTTTTTTAATTGTACCAATTCGCGGGGGTTGCAGCGCAGAGCCCCAGCGCGAGATACCAGGCGTTCCATGTCACCCAGCTGATGTAATGCCGCTTTAAGCGGCACTCGCATTTCGCCGGCATTTAAAAATTGTTCCGTAATGTTTAAGCGGTTTTCAATTTCTATTTTATCAATTAAAGGAAATGCCAACCAACGGCGTAGCATGCGTGCGCCCATGGGGGTTTCACAACAATCTAAAGATTGCATCAGGGATAGTCCGTTGGTATGTTGGGGTTCTAAAAGCTCTAAATTTCGAAGTGTAAAGCGGTCTAAACCTAAAAACTGATTATTTTGCAAAACCTGCACTTGAGCCAAGTGCTTTAATTGCTGGTGCTTGGTTTCATTGAGGTAATACAATAATGCACCCGAGGCGGCAATGGCCAAGGTATGTGCCTCCAGTCCAAAACCCTTTAAAGAATGGGTACTCCATTGACGAGTTAATAATTCATAGGCCTGTTCAAAATTAAAAGCCCACCCATCTAAAGGAAAAATACAATCTAAAAATGTAAATGCCGATGTTAAGGCCTCCCGTTGTGGTTTTTCAAACAGTACTTCAGCCGGATTAAATTGACCCAACCATTGTTCAGCCTCTGCCTTGGAGCCTTCAGCTGTATAAAAAGCGCCGGTAGACACATCGCAAAAGGCCAATCCATAGCGCGTATTTTCTATTTTAACAGCAGCTAAATAATTATTTTTTTGATACTCTAAAACCGAATTGTTATAATGAGCTCCAGGTGTTACAAGTTCTGTAATGCCACGTTTTACAATACCTTTTACCAATTTTGGATCTTCTAATTGTTCGCAAATGGCAATGCGATAACCCGCCTTTAAGAGTTTAGGTAAATAACTATCTAGCGCGTGATGCGGAAAACCGGCCAGCTCAACATGCGATGCTGCACCATTGGCGCGTTTTGTTAATACTATACCTAAAATTTTAGAACTTACAATGGCATCGGTTCCAAACGTTTCATAAAAATCACCCACTCTAAATAATAAAATGGCATCCGGGTACTGTGCTTTAAGTTCAGCATACTGCTTCATTAAAGGTGTTTCTTTTACATCCTTCACAATTACGAAAATATCATTTTTACAAGCATCATGATTTTGAATTTTAAAAATTAATAAAAATATGTTTTATTATCTTTAAGAAATGTTTTTAAAGGGCTTTAAACCAGGTGTATATAAATTATTTCTTTGTATGTATTTATTGCAAGCCTGTTCCGCCACAGACTCCGCATCTAGTGCATCCGAGTCGGCTGTGGAAGATTTAAAATCGCTTTGGAAATCAGGCAGCCAAAAAATAGAACAGGCATGGGATAATGCAGATCCTATTCAAATAAACACCTTTAGAATAGAAGATGATATTCGCCTTGGAAAAACCACCGATTTGCAAATACAAAGCACACAAAAGATTATAGATGCCAAACAGTATCCTAAATTATACAACGAATTACAAAGTATTACCAATCAGTTTTTAGACCATGCAGATTTTGATCACAAGCTTGATTTTTTATGGAATGTAACAGTAATTGATGACGACAGTATAGTTAATGCCTTTTGCACGCCCGGCGGATACATTTATATTTATACGGGTTTATTACGTTTTGTAGAATCAAAAGAAGAATTGGCCAGTATAATTGGGCATGAAATGGCACATGCGGATAAGCGTCACGGCACAAGGCAGTTAACTAAACAAATGGGCATTCAACTAATTTTACAATTTTTAGCCGGTGATGCAGGTCCCGGACTTTTAGCGGAAATCACCGGTAATTTATTAAGTCTAAGGTATTCACGGGCATATGAGCGCGAAGCCGACGCCGCATCTGTTGCGTATTTATGCAATGCCGGATACCCTGCAAATGGCGGCATGTTATTTTTTAAACATATATTAAAAAAAGATAAAGCGTTTAGAATGCAACTACTGAGCACACATCCAAACCCTGAGGAACGAATTAAAAACATAAACCAGTTGGCCTCGCAAAAATCTTGTTCTAATAAACTTAAATTGCCGCCGCAATATCATACCTATTTAACGGCGCTTTTGCCCTGAGTGTTTTTTTTCTGTGCTAAAAGCCATGAAATGTAAATTGTATTGCTGTATACCTGATTCCAAATATTATGTTCAGCATTTTTAAAAAGGGTTAATTTACAAGGCGCCTTCATTGCCTTTAAAGCATTGCACATATCAACACTTCTGCAGGGTAGCACCAGTCGGTCTTTTGCACCATGAAATGCCCAAACCGGAACATTATAAAGTTTATGTGCCAGTAGTGTGTCGCCACCGCCACAAATGGGCATAATGGCTGCATAACGCTCTGGATTTCGCTGCGCCAATTCCCAGGTGCCAAATCCACCCATAGAAAGCCCGGTTATATATATTCGTTGCGGATTTAACACTGGGTTGTGTTTAAGGCAAGAGTCAAGTAATTCCGTTACAAGTTTAAGAGGCCAGGAGGCCGAATCGGCCATACGGTGATCTTTGGCTGACCAATTGGTATTAACCCACTTTTCCTGTAAAGGACATTGAGGAACAATTATATAATAGCTTTTAACGTGTAATACTTCTAGGGTATGCATCAGATGTTGCAGTCCCTGTGATTTCAATACGTGAAAATTATTACCCCGCTCTCCAGCTCCATGTAAAAACACAATTACTGGCACCTGAGCTATATTGTTAACAGTATCTATTTTTTTGTAAATACCCACGGGAATGCGTTGATGTGATTGTCCGTACCAAATCGAATCAAATCCTTGAGCTTTGAAACTTAATAAACATATGCATCCCAAAACAAGCGTGAGGTAGTATTTATACATACGTTAAATATCTTAAAAAATTAAAGGTTAACGTGTTGTAAAGTAACTAGGATATTAAAAAAATCAATTTCTAATATTATCTTTACTGTATCATGTTTGATCCTTTTTTACTTATCATTAGCCTTATATTTATGGGCTTAGGCCTGTTAGCCAGCTCACGTTTAAAATCTAAATTTGCGGCTTACAGCAAGCGTCCTTTATTAGCCGGATTATCTGGAAAAGCTATTGCTGAACGTATGTTACGTCAATATGGTATTACCGATGTTCGTGTTGAATCTGTGGCTGGCCAACTTACAGATCACTACAACCCATTAACTAAAACGGTAAATCTAAGCCCCGATGTTTATAATGGTATGCATATAGCCGCTGCCGCTGTTGCAGCCCACGAATGCGGACATGCCGTACAGCACCATACAGCCTATCCCTGGTTGCAAATGCGCAGTAAGCTTGTACCGGCTGTTCAAATTTCAAGTCAGATTTTAAGTTATCTTACTTTTGGTTTAGCCTTTTTAGCATATGGTAGCCCCCACCTAAGTAATACCATGCTAATGGTTTTTATTGTGCTGCAAAGTATAATTACAGCTTTTAGTTTAATTACTTTACCGGTTGAGCTGGATGCTAGTAAACGGGCTTTGGTATGGCTTGAGGATAGTCGTATTACACAATCGTACGAACAGGATGAAGCTAAAGATGCCTTAAAATGGGCTGCATATACCTACGTTATTTCAGCCTTAGCTTCCGTAGCCACATTGCTGTATTATATTTGGCGATTCACCCAAAGTAACAGAGATTGATATTTTACAAAATTTTGAATAACAAAAAAAACACGGGTCTCTGTTTTTACTTTAAATTCAAAATAACTTGTAACAAAAAAAATTGGTTGTAATTAAAAATTTTAAATGTTTGTGATTGCTCACAATTGCTGTGCAAAACCTTCTTTAATTTTATCGGCTTGGTAAGCACCACCATATAATTTATCTTTTACCTTACTAAATGCATTTATGGTGTATGCAACATCCTCAAGGGTGTGAACCGCTGTGGGTATTAAACGTAAAATGATCATGCCTTTAGGAACAACAGGATAAACAACCATAGAGCAAAACAAATTATAATTTTCACGAAGATCAATAACCATGTTAGTGGCTTCGGGTATTGAGCCTCTCATATAAACAGGTGTAACCATGGTATCGGTTACTCCTATATCAAATCCGGCTTCAACTAATCCATTTTGCAGAGCTTTGGCAATTTTCCATAAAGTGGTTCGGTATTCGGGATGTTTACGCATTAGCTCAAGTCGTTTTAAAGCACCCATCACCAAAGGCATGGGCATTGACTTTGCAAAAATCTGCGAGCGCATGTTGTAGCGCAAAAAAGTTATAACATCTTTGGTAGATGAAATAAAACCGCCAATTAATGCAAACGATTTTGCAAACGTTCCAAAATAAATATCTACGCCATCTTGACAACCTTGTTCCTGACCCGTGCCACCGCCTTGAGGCCCCATTGTACCAATACCGTGAGCGTCATCTACAAAAAGTCTAAATGGATATTTAGATTTTAATGCAACAATTTCTTTAAGTTTACCCTGATCACCCCGCATACCGAAAACCCCTTCCGTAATCACTAAAATACAGCCTCCGGTTTCGTGTGTTAATTTTTGTGCACGTTGCAATTGTTTTTCGCAATCGGCAACATCATTATGCTTAAATACAAATCGTTTACCCATATGCAGGCGGACGCCGTCTAAAATACAAGCATGGCTTTCGGCATCATATACAATAACATCATGCCGGTCAACTAAGGCATCAATAGCACTTACCATGGCCTGATAACCGAAATTACATAATATACTGTCCTCCTTTTGAACAAAGACAGAAAGTTCACGTTCAAGCTGTTCATGATGATCTGTATTTCCGCTCATCATACGTGCACCCATGGGAAGCGCTAATCCAAATTGTTCAGAAGCTTTGGCATCGGTTTCACGTACTTCAGGATGATTGGCCAAACCTAAATAATTATTAAGACTCCAGTTTAATTGTGTTTTTCCTCTAAATCGCATATGTGGATTTATTTCGCCTTCCAGTTTAGGAAATGTAAAATAACCATGCGCAGATTGAGCATGTTCACCAATGGGTCCCAAATGGGTTTTAATTTTGTCAAATAAATCTTTCATAGGTATACAAAATTAGGGCTTATTTTGATTCTGTAATGGCAGAAACTGTATAAGATTTAAGGTATTTAACAGAAATAAGCAGTGCCGTAAAAATAAACACAGCACCTATGGAAAATGCTATGCCGGGAAAGTAGATTATTTGGGCATTTGAGGTAGCCCAGGTAAAACTTTGTGTCATTAAAAGAGGCGATACAATTGTGGTTAAACTCATTAAAGCCGTTAACCCACCCTGCAGCATACCTTGTTCATTTTCGGGCATGGTGCCACTCATTAATGATTGTAAATTTGGAATTGCAAGTCCTCCCATTGCATAGGGAAGCATAAAAACAAATAACATCCAGCTTTCGCGTGCAAAACTATATAAAAGCATACCGGATAAATATCCCAACAAGCCAATAAAAACACTCGCTCTGGCCCCAACACGACGTTTAAAAACACCAATGAGGCCGCCCTGCACAATAGAAATTAAAACACCTACAAAGCCTAATGAGTACCCAATCCACTGTGCATTCCAATGTACGGTTTCAATGCAAAAAAAAGTCCAAGTACTTGGCATAACCTGACCTGCCATATGTAATAAAAAAAAGATGAGCATCAGGGGCCAAAGTTTAGTATTGGAAAATAAGTAGCGAAACACCAAAAATGGACTGCACGCTTGCCATGTTAACTTTTTTCGATGTTGAACAGACAGCGATTCAGGCAGTACAAAAAGGCCAAATGTAAAATTTAACAGTGAGCATACTGCTGCAGCAATAAATGGGGCGCGCAAGCCCCACTGTGCAAAAACCGAACCTAGTACCGGACCTAAAATAAATCCAAGTCCAAACGCAGCACCTATTAATCCAAAATTTTGCGCCCGATTTTCCGAACTGCTAACATCGGCTATATAAGCTGATGCAGTAGTAAAACTGGCACCGCATATGCCGGCAATAATTCGGCCCACAAATAACCAAGTTAAATTTGGAGCCCAAAATAAAATCAAATAATCAAGTCCAAAACCTGCTAACGCCGTTAGTAAAACGGGACGCCGGCCAAACCGATCGCTCAATGCACCCTGAATGGGAGCAAACACAAAGGCCATGAGTGCGTATGCTACTTGCAACCAACCGGCCGTACTGGCAGCCATTGAGGTATTAGACCCGCTTAGCGATTTAATTAATTCGGGTAGGGTAGGGATAATAATTCCTAATCCCATGCAGTCAAGCAAAATGGTTATAAAAATAAATACCAGTGCACGTTTGGAATTCATTGTGAAATGCAATTAAAAGTTTCAATTAATACGCTATTTAACTCGGGCTTGCGTTTAACCGCTTCTGATAAATCAATACAACAGGGGCTTTGGTTTTTTAAACCTACCATAATACGTGTTTGGCCCGCAAGTAATTGTTTGATAGCATATACACCCAATACATGCGCATTAATTCGTTCAATAGCCGAAGGCACACCCCCGCGTTGAATATGACCTAAAACACTAACTCTAAACTCCAGAGCAGGAAATATTGATTTTAATTGATTTGCAATATTTAAGGCACCACCATGTTCATCGCCTTCGCCTACAATAATTATTTTACTGCTTTTACTGCTTCTCCAATTTTGCATGCGGGCAACTAATTGTTCAAAATCATTTTTAAGTTCGGGTACTAATATGGCTTCAGCTCCACCAGAAAGTGCTGCATGCAATGCCAGTTGTCCAGAATCGCGTCCCATGAGTTCAATTAAAAAAATGCGATCATGACTTTCGGCGGTATCGCGAATACGGTCTATGGCTTCAACAGCAGTATTTAATGCGGTATCAAATCCAATTGTGTAGTCGGTACCGTTTAAATCATTATCAATGGTGCATGGAATGCCAATTACAGCAATGGCATGCTCATTTAATAGGGCTTGCGCCCCTTTAAAGCTACCGTCACCGCCTAAAATAATTAAACCTTGTAAATTGTGTAATTGTAGTGTTTGTATGGCTTTAAGCCTGCCCTGTGGCGTTTTAAAGGCTGCACTTCGAGCCGTTTTTAAAAGCGTACCGCCCCGTGCACTCCAACCGGACACGGTTTCAGAGCGTAGCATACAAAACGTATTATGTATTAGACCTTCATAACCATTATAAAAACCAATAACTTCAATTTTTGCATCAATAGCCGACCGAACTACCGCTCGAATACAAGCATTCATGCCGGGTGCATCACCGCCCGAACAAAGTAATCCAATTCGCCTAATCATAGCCTAATTTACGTAATTTTAAATCCATGGGTCGCATTTTAGCAATTGACTACGGTTCAAAACGTGTTGGATTAGCAGTAACCGATCCTTTAAAAATTATTGCCACCGGACTTGATACGGTTCATGTTAAAGATATAATGAATTATTTAAAGGCATATTTGCTTCGTGAGACCGTAGAACGTATTGTATTGGGGGAACCCAAAACCTTACAAAACACCCCAAGTGCAAGTGCACGTTTTGTAGAACCCTTTGCTGTTTTTTTAAAACGTCAGTTTCCGCATATTCCCGTAGATCGATGGGACGAACGGTTTACCACACATTTGGCAAAAAAAAGTTTACTTGAAAACGGACTAACCAAAACGCAACGCCGTGAAAAATCACAGCTTGACCAAATTAGTGCAGTTATTTTATTACAGGACTATCTTAATTATTTACAACGCCCTACATGATGTACAGATAAACCCATGAATTTATTTTTTGCAGAATTTCACTCGGATTATGCCCTATTAAGTGTTCAGGAAAGTCAGCATTGCCTTAAAGTATTGCGTCACCGTTTGGGTGACATCATATGGGTTACAGAGGGTAAGGGAAAAGCTATAAAAAGTGAAATTATACAAATTGAATACCAACAGGTAAAAGTTGCATTTCGTGAAACCATTTACTATGGCCCCAAACCGGGTCCATTCGGCCTGTTTATAGCTCCTACTAAACATGCTGACAGAACCGAGTGGCTTGTAGAAAAAGCAACCGAACTTGGCATTCAACAATTAGGTTTTTTTATTTCACAGTATTCCGAACGGCGGCATTTAAATATGAAACGCATTGAGGCAATTGTTGAAGCGGCTTTAAAGCAGTCCCAACGCACTATTAAACCTGTAATTTATGAAATGCATCCTTTGGAATTTTTTTTAAATGCGCACACCGGACCGAATTTAGGCATTGCCCATTGTCAGCCGGGTAATAAATGTACCCTCCAGGAATGGGCAAGTCAAAAACATCACATGTATACCTTGTTCATTGGCCCTGAAGGTGATTTTTCACCCTCTGAAATACTCTTGGCTAAAACGAAGGGTGCTATTGACATCAGCTTAGGCGAAGCCCGCCTGCGAACTGAAACTGCAGCACTTTATGCATGCAGTGTATTACAGGCACTTACAATTACTTAATTAAAGACGTAATTTCAGAACTTAATGGACTTGTACTGCTTGCAAAAAAACGTATCACCTTACCGTCTTTTCCAATAAGGTATTTGCAAAAATTCCAAGTTGGTTTATCCGCACAGCCACCATTTAATTTGGCATTACATAACCATTGGTATAAGGGATGGGTGTCGGACCCGCTCACTGAAATTTTTTCAAGCATTAAAAATGAAACGCCATAATTTTTTTTACAAAATTCAGAGATATCGGCAGCTGTACCGGGTTCCTGGCCTCCAAAATTATTTGCCGGAATTCCAATTACAGCAATATTAGAGCCATGTTGTTTGTGTAACTGTTCTAGTTCTTTATACTGCGGTGTGTACCCGCATTTGCTGGCAACATTAACAAGTAGAATGCACTTCCCTTTAAGGGATTCAAAATTAAAGGACTTTCCATCTAATGTTTTTAAGGAAAACGAATACACAGTTTGTTGTGAAGTCATAAAAAGTGTTGCGCAAAAAAAATAAATTAAAAAAAATATGCGGTGTATCATTATATGCTGGCTTTAGAGGCTTTTATTTTTGCTTTAATATTTTCGGTAGTAACAGAACCCGGACGTTCAATGGGCGATCCGGTAGCTCTATCCCATATATAACCGGCCAAAACTCCAAGGGCACGACTTACTCCAAACAATACCGTGTAAAAATCATGTTCGTGCATTCCATAGTGCACCAGTAAGGCACCTGAGTGCGCATCTACATTTGGCCATGGATTTTTAATTTTTCCGGTGGCTTCTAGTATGGGCGGCGCTACTTCATAAATCATTTGCACAATTTCGCAAACATCGTCTTTTTGAATATAGGTTTTGTAAAAATCTTGTTGGGCTGTAAAGCGCGGATCTGTTTTACGTAACACGGCATGGCCATAACCCGGAACTACTTTGCCTTCTGCAAGTGTTTTTTTAATGTAATCTGCAATTTGCGCTTTAGAGGGTAAACCGCCTCCAAGACTTTCTTTAAGCTCCATAATCCAGCCCAAAACTTCTTGGTTGGCTAATCCATGAAGCGGTCCGGCTAATCCGTTCATGCCCGCAGCAAAGGCTAGGTAAGGATCAGAAAGCGCGGAGCCTACCAAATGCGTTGTATGCGCTGAAACGTTACCACCTTCATGATCAGCATGTATCGTTAAATACAAACGCATAAGCCGTTTCATATCAAAACTTTCAAATCCTAACATATGAGCAAAATTGGCCGCCCAGTCCAATTTGTGATCCGGTTCAATGTGTACGCCGCCTTTATATTTTCTGCGGTAAATGTAAGCTGCTATACGGGGTAATCGGGCAATAAGATTCATGCTGTCTTCATAGGCATAATCCCAATATTCTTTTTTACTAATACCTTTTGCATAGGCTTTTGCAAAAAGTGATTCGCGCTGCATGGCCATTATCCCAACAACAAATTGCGTCATGGGATGTGTATCTGCCGGTAAAGCTTCTAAAACATCAAAAACATGTTTGGGTACGATGCTGCGCTTAGCCCATTCGGCGGTTATATAGGCTACATCCTCTGTTGTAGGCAATTCGCCTACAAGCATTAAATAAAAAATGCCCTCGGGTAATGGTTCGGTTCCACCGGGTGCTTTGGGCAATTGTTTTCTTAATTCCGGTATGGAATACCCCCTAAAGCGAATTCCCTCTTCTGCATCTAACCGAGAGGTTTCAGTTACCATACCTACCATACCACGCATACCTTGGTATACTTGAGCTACTGTTATTTCGCCAAGTTTAAGATCACCATGCGTTTTAATAATGTCTTTAATGTCTGCGGCAAGTAGTTCTGCTTTTAATTTAAATTTTTCTTTCAAGGGGTCCATAGCTATTTAAGATTGAAATCGTAATTGTAAAGTAGCACCATAATAACGTGCAGAAGGGCCCAATTGTTCTTCAATGCGTAACAATTGGTTATATTTTGCAACCCGATCCGAACGTGAGGGTGCACCGGTTTTAATTTGTCCACAACCTAAACCAACTGCAAGATCGGCAATGGTAGTGTCTTCGGTTTCACCACTGCGATGGCTCATAATGGTATTAAATTGATAATTTTGAGCAAGCCTTACGGCCTCGATGGTTTCAGAGAGCGTGCCTATTTGATTTACTTTTATTAATATCGCATTGGCAGCCTTTTCGGCAATTCCTTGTGCGAGACGTTTTACATTTGTAACAAATAGATCGTCGCCTACCAATTGTACTTTTGAACCCAACTGGCTCTGTAATAATTTCCATCCAGCCCAATCGTCTTCGGCTAATCCGTCTTCAATAGAACAAATAGGATACTTAGCACACCAAGAGCTCCAATATTGCACCAGTTCTTCAGACGTTAGCTGTTTACCTCCTGATTTTTTAAATTCATACTGCTTTGTACGGGGATTATAAAGTTCAGTTGAAGCTGCATCTAAAGCAATAAACATGTCTTTGCCGGGAGTATATCCTGCCTTAACAATAGCTTCTAACACAAATTCAATGGCTTCTTCATTGGATTTTAAACCGGGTGCAAATCCACCTTCATCACCAACATTGGTTGCCAGCTGATGTGATTTTAAAACTGTTTTAAGATTATGAAACACTTCAGTTCCCATTCGTAAAGCATCAGAAAAAGATGGTGCGCCCACAGGCATTACCATAAATTCCTGAAAATCGATACCATTATCAGCATGGGCCCCGCCGTTTAAAATATTCATCATGGGAACCGGCATCCATGGCGTATGCATGCCACCGATGTAACGATATAGCGGCATACGGGTTTCTTCGGCAGCAGCTTTTGCAACTGCTAAAGACACTCCTAAAAGTGCATTGGCCCCTAATCGGGATTTATTTTCTGTGCCATCAAGTTCCAATAATTTGGCATCCAATTCAGCTTGATCTAAAATATAGGCACCTTTTAAAGATTCGCGAAGCGTATCATTAATATGTTGAACAGCTTTTAATACGCCTTTTCCCATATAGGTTCCGGCATCTCCATCGCGAAGTTCAACAGCTTCATGCGCACCGGTAGATGCCCCAGAAGGTACGGCGGCACGGCCTAAAACACCCTGATCGGTAATAACATCCACTTCAACCGTGGGATTGCCACGCGAATCTAAAATTTGCCTGGCTTGGAGGTGTTGAATGTAACTCATACAAGTGAAGCAAGTTACAAAAAAACTACAGACCGTAAGGCAACCACATAAACGAAATATAATTTTAATTAAAATTTTACGATGTTTTAACAAGATTGATAAGGAGGGTCAAAAACATCATGGTAAATTTTTTTAATGTGGCAATAAGCGTTTTATTTTAATCAAAGAAATGTTTAATGGCAAGGATACTAATTTTAAAAAAATATTAAATTTTTAGAGTCCTAGAATCTTGCTGCAGGCCTGATATGTCTTTTTTTGGAATTGTGCTGTAAACCAATGAATAAGAATCTTGCATCAATGACACAATCAATGCATCTGAAATTCCGGCATTTATATAAACACTAATCCAATGTTTCTTATTCATGTGAAACGCCGGTTTTATGCCCTCGTATTTAGCCTGTAACACCAAACTGGTTTCGGGTTTGCATTTTAGGTTTATAAAATCAAATGTTAAACTATCGGTTAAAGCAAATACTTTTGCCCCCACTTTAACTGCAAGTGTATGTGAGTTAAACGGAAAGTCTGGCCAAGCATGGGGCAAGCGTAATGCATGTAACTTAAACGCTTCGTAGGTCATAAAAAAACCCGCTAGGGCGGGTTGGTGGGAACTACTGGGTTCGAACCAGTGACCCCCTGCTTGTAAGGCAGGTGCTCTGAACCAGCTGAGCTAAGCTCCCAATGGGTTAAAGATACGTAGAATTAGTTTTCGGTTTCAGAAAAATTTTGATCTACTAAAACGCGACCGCAATGTTCACATACAATAATTTTTTTATTCATGCGGATATCAAGTTGACGTTGCGGGGGAATATTGTTATAGCAGCCACCGCACGCATCACGTTCAATAGCCACTACAGCAAGGCCATTGCGCACATTGCCACGTATACGCTGGTAAGCATGTAATAAACGTGTTTCAATGGCTTTGGTAGCAGTATCGCTTTCAGCTATTAAAGCTTGTTCTTCTTTTTCTGTTTCGGCAATAATTTCATCCAATTCAGCTTTTTTGATTTTTAAATCACTTGAGCGTTCTTCAAATTCTTTTTTAGATTGCTCTAATACTTCAGACTTTAATTCTATAGCAGCTTTAGCCTCTTTCATTCGTTTTTCAGCAAGCTGAATTTCTAAATTTTGAAACTCAATTTCTTTAGTAATAGCATCGTATTCACGGTTATTACGCACTTTGGATTGCTGTGCCTGATACTTTTTAATATTAGCTTGAAAGTCTTTGATGGCCTGCTTTTTATCGTTTAACTGTTGTTCTAAATCCTGAACCTCAGCAGTTATATTGTTTAAACGGGTTTCGAGTCCGGTTACGGTATCTTCTAAATCACTTACCTCCAAAGGTAATTCACCCCGTATGGTACGTAGTTTATCAATTTTAGTGTCAATTTGTTGTAAGGTGTACAAGTTTCGTAATTTACCTTCTATGGTAAGGTCAATCTTTTCTTTAATTTTTGCGCTCATGTTATAAAATACTTTACAGGTGATGTTGATGTAGCTGTAAAATGGATTGCAAATTTAGGAAATTCTTTTTGAATTACACGAGCTATTTGTTTAAGCGTAAATTGCTCAGTTTCAGCATGTCCCGCATTTACAAGTAAAAAATTAGCGCTTCCATGAAAAAAATTATGATAGCTTATATCAGCAGTTATAAAGGCATCTAATTGTTTATGTAGGGCATTGGGTATTAAAAATGAACCGCTTCCCCCACATAAACCTACCTTTTTAATGGGATGTTGCACAGATCCTGAATAACTTAAAACGGGACACTGAAGAACCTCACAGATTCGTTTCAAAAATTGTTTACCATCCATTGGATTTTTTAAAATGCCCCAAGCTCCAGATCCGGTTTCTGAATTTTGATTTTCTAAGGCAAGAATATCGTATGCAGGAGTTTCATACGGATGATGTGCATGCACCGTTTCAGTAATTTTTGAAAGGAGTTGTTTTGGAAACACAAGTTCTAAACGGGTTTCTGATGTATAGCTCAGTGTGCCTGAAGTTCCCGAATAGGGATTGGCATTTAAATCAGGTAAAAACGAACCTTGACCCGTACTTGTGTAGCTGCACTTTGAATACTTACCAAGGGTGCCTGCACCAATGTTAAATAATGCTTCGGCAAGTGTATTTTCATGGGAGGGAGGAACAAAAACAACCAATTTAAACCAATGGGCTGATTTGGGTGCTAAAACACTGTGTAAGTCTATACCAAGCGCATGCGCTAAGCTTTGGTTTACACCATTAAGAACATTATCAAAATTTGTGTGAAAGGCATACAATTGAATATTATTACGTATTAATGCCGCAACCATACGCTCGGTTTCTGAAGAAGTTCCAATGTGACGCAGCGGTTTAAACAAAAGCGGATGATGCGTAAGAATAACATTGCATTTTAAAAGAAGTGCTTCATCAATAAGTTCTGGAGTACAATCTAATCCAATTAAAACGCCCTTAATTTCGGTTTCAGGATCGCCAATTTGAAGTCCCGAATTATCATAGGATTCTTGTAATTCTCTGGGGGCAAATGCCTCAAGACATTGTATGAGGTCTTTAAATTTCAATGTTAATCAAGTTTGCCCAAACGCGACTCAATATCTGCAAGTTCTTTAAGCGCATTAAAACTAGAAAAATCACTTCGCCCGGCCAATTCGCTTTCTAAGCGGCGCTGTTCTTCACGAATTATGGATGGTGCTGCATTTATTTGGCGTTTTAAGAGGTTTAACGCAAAAACACCTTGTTCACCAGCAATAGCACCACTATAAACATTGGTTTTAATACCTGATAATGTTCCCATAAAATATAAATCTTGACCCATTTCACCAAATGCAGGAAGGCCCGATTTTACATTTCGTTCGGTTTTTACACTTATGTTACATTTTGATGCAACAGCGTTTAATGTGTTTCCGGAGGCTTTAAATTCAGCCATTAATTGTACAGCCTTTTTTTCGTTAAGAACTTTAATACGAATATCATTTTTAACAAGTTCTAAGGCCAAGTAACCAGGATTTTTTATTGCGGCAAGTTTTACAACAATATGTCGGTCATCGGTTTTAAAATAAGCTATATCACCGGTTTTAGCAGTAAAGGCCCAATGAATAAGTTCTCGAACATTACCAAGTCCGCCCTGTAATTGGCGATCCGTTTCTTTTAAATTATCGGACATACGCTTGGTAAGTTTTTGTTTTTCAACAGCCTGATCAAACTTTTCGGAAGTATTGTTTTCGCTTGAAAATTGAAACGCTTTGGCGTAAATTTTTTGATTGGTTTGTTCACTTGCACGTATTGGCTTAAATATTTGTGCAATGGAATATGTTTTATGTTTTCCGGAACTTACATTTAGTACTTCAATAATATGATATCCAAATTGGGTTTCAACAACTTTAATATCACCTGTAGTACCTTTTAGTCCAGTATATTTAAATGCATCTACAAAACCTGTAGACTCATTAAACCAACCATAATCTCCCAAAGCAAAAACTTTGGCTTCAGGATTAATTTTTTTACTACCCGGATCGTCACTCATTTGAACTACCAATGAATCAAAAGAAACCGTCTTTTTTTGGATTAAAACCAACAGGCTGTCAGCAATTGCTTTGGCGCGCTCTTTGGTACGAGTGGCCTGACGGCTTTGAGGATCCGATGTTCCAATCAGTATGTGACGCACTCGTGCGCTGTCTGCAATAGACTCTGTATTTTGTAATTTGTATATTTTGTAATATGCACCTTCGTTATAAGGACCAAATACAGTTCCGCGGGCAGCGGTATAAACAGTGCTGTCTCTAATAATCATGGTTTTACGCGTTAGATTTTGTATAACCACATCACCATTTTCACTTTCCTGCTGCATAAACAGACTGTCTTCAGAGGTTGTTTTGCCTTCAAAAGCTTTAGCGCATCGTTGCGCATCCATACCAACAACATTAATATCCGAATCACTTGGAAGCACATCAAAGGTTACATATTCAACTTTCCTAACATCTTCTGCATTTTTAAATTCATATTGATGGGCTTTGTAATAGGCTTCTAAATCGTCATCTGTAATTTTAACCGCATTATCTGGGATCGTTGCATAAGACTTATATACATATTCAAAATCAAGATCAGCATTGGAATGGGTATTGGATAATGTAGCCTCTGATTGGGTAACATACATGGATTTACTTAACAATGTTCTGTATTTAGAAAAGATAAGAGTATTTTTAACTTGGTCTTCCATTTGTTTTACAGCCATTTCAGATTCGCCGGTTACACTTTGCACCGCTTGCTTCCATTTTATTAAATCCAGGGTGCCATCAGGTTTGGAAAATTGCTGATTGATGCGGCCGGTATTGGGATCTGTAAGGTTTTGAAGAATGGTTTGATCAGGATTCATTACAACGTGCTGATACAATTCGTTTTCTCCAACCATAATACCGGCTGCTTCGTAAGCGGGTCTTATTGCAAATTCAACAACATATTGCTGCCATAAATTGTCCATAAGTTGGCCCCGAACCTGATCATCTGCTTCCTGGCCGCGTTGCTGCTTAAATTGATTAATTTGCATATCCAGGCGGTTTAAAAAATCATTTCGTTCGATGGCTTTTCCATTTATGTGACCAACAAAACGGTCATCGCTGCCAAACAAGGAGGAACCTGAACCCAAAAGGCTTTCTAAAATAAATATGAGTAAGGCAACACCAACTAATCCCACTAAAAGTCCGGTTTTTCGGCGAATACGTTCAAGAATACTAAGCTGTTCTGACATGTTACAATGTTATTTTTAAGGAAAGCAAAGATAGTATTTTGAACCGTTTCGCCAAAACACGCCTAAGAACGGCTTTATTTAGAATTATTAATAGTAGTTAACATCACGAAATACCTGATGTGCACATTGTATTTTTGCAGTTATGGTTATTGTATTTGACACGGAAACCACCGGGCTTCCCCTGCGGTATAATGCACCACTTACTGATTTTAACAATTGGCCCCGCGTGGTACAGTTGGCATGGCAGTTACATGATTTTGACGGGACTTTAATAGAGCAACGCAGTGCCATTATTTTGCCCGAGGATTTTGAAATTCCATATGCTGCAAGCAAAATTCATCACATTACCACAGCCTGGGCCCTGGCAAAGGGCGAACCTTTTTTACAGGTTATTCAAGATTTTTTAAAAGCCTTTGAACGTGCAACATGTTATGTTGGACATAATATTGAATTTGATCGTATGGTGTTGGGTTGTGAATTATTGCGCAGAAACTTACAAGATTGTTTTTTAGAAAAACCTTTTATAGACACAAAATCGAACGAAACTACATCGTTTTGCGCCCTTCCCGGAGGCAAAGGTGGTAAATTTAAATGGCCCACGTTACTTGAACTGCATCAGGCGTTATTTGCAACAGCATTTGAAGATGCGCATAACGCAGCTTTTGATGTAGCGGCTAATGCAAAGGTTTTTTTTGAGCTACTTAAACGGTCCATTATAAAATCACATGGTATTTTTCCTGAATTGGATTATAAACAGCTTCAATACCAGGCGCCGGATTTAAGCGGATTAGAAATACCAGCACCGGAGGCGGTTAAAACTCAACCGGTTTTAAAGGCGTCTGTGCCAAAGCAGGTTTCGGCACTACCATATGTTGCATTGCATAACCATTCACAGTTTTCTGTGCTGCAAGCCGTATCCTCTATAGAGGATTTAATTAAAAAAGCGGATGCTTATAATATGCACGCTTTAGCGCTTACCGATCACGGCAATATGTTTGGCGTATTTTTATTTTGGCAAGCGCTTCAAAAGCACAATGAAAAAGTAAAAAAATACAACTCTCAAATAGACCAACAGGGAGCCCCTAAAACTGCAAAACCCTATATTAAACCCATTTTAGGTTGCGAATTTAATGTATGCCAAAACCATACGGATAAATCCCGTCAAGATAATGGATATCCACTACCCCTTGTAGCCCTAAACAAAACGGGTTATATTAATTTATGTGCCCTAAGCTCTACGGCCAGCACAGCAGGTATGTATTATGTACCGCGCATAGATAAATTGCTTTTAGCAAACCACCACGAAGGCTTACTTTGTTTTACGGGTTCGCTTCAGTCTGAACTTGCACAAAGTATTTTAAATTACGGAACTCAACGTGCTGAAGAACTTTTTAAGTGGTATATACAGGTTTTTGGAGACCGTTTATACATTGAAATAAATCGTCACGGTATAGAGGAAGAACAACAGGTAAATGCGGTGTTAATGGAGTGGTCTGCAAAATATAACATACCATATTTTGCTGCAAATGCAACGTATTATACCGATTCGCAACATGCTTATTCAAGAGACATTTTAATTGGTGTAAAAGAGAGTTTAAGTTTTACAAATACCAAAGAGTTGGATCAATTAAAAAACAATTCAAGACTGGGACGATTGTTTTTACCCAATGGAAGCTATTACTTTAAATCGCCCGAAGAAATGACCCTGCTTTTTCAGGATTGTCCTGAGGCCCTAGAAAATACTATTAAAATTGCCGATCGTATTGAATTGTTTTCTTTAGGACGGGATGTGGTGTTACCTAAATTTACTATACCCTCAGAATTTGAAGATGTTAGAGACACGGATGCGTTAGATGAAGGTAAAGGTAAACGGGGTGAGAATGCCTACTTGCGCCATTTGTCTTATCAAGGCGCTCTTCAACGTTACGGAGAACTAACTGCGGAATTGCGTGAGCGTATCGATTTTGAGTTATCTGTTATGGAGCGCATGGGCTATCCCGGATATTTTTTGATTGTTTCAGATTTTACGTCTAAGGCCCGCGAAATGGGCGTATCTGTTGGTCCGGGGCGGGGGAGTGCTGCAGGAAGTGTAGTAGCCTATTGCCTGGGTATTACCAATGTAGATCCGGTTAAATACGGTTTGCTTTTTGAGCGTTTTTTAAATCCAGATCGTATAAGTATGCCTGATATTGACATCGATTTTGATGATGAAGGCCGGGATAAAGTGATTGACTATGTAGTAAAAAAATACGGATCAGATCAAGTGGCACAAATTATTACCTACGGCACCATGGGTGGAAAAAGCGCAATACGAGATACTGCAAGAGTGCTTAATTTACCATTATCGGAGGCAGATAAACTGGCAAAATCTTTTCCAGATTCATTAGAAGCCGAACTAAAAGCGTTACTAAAACCCGAGGGTATAGATACAGACTACCTTGACAAAATTAAGGATCGTAAAGATATTGTTGAGCAATCAAAACGGTTTCGTATGTTATCTCAAGGCAATACGCTTGAGGCCCGGGTATTAAATGAAGCTTACCGCCTTGAAGGTTGTGTGCGAAATACTGGTGTACATGCCTGCGGTATTATTATTACGCCCGGTCCGCTTCAGCAGTTTGTGCCGGTAACGCGCGCCAAAGACAGCAGTATGCTTTTAACGCAATATGACAATGCTGTTGCAGAATCTGCGGGCTTATTAAAAATGGATTTTTTAGGTCTTCGTACCCTGACAATTATTAAGGATACGGTTCGCTTAATTCAAGAAAATCGTGGATTGCAACTTGATATTGATGCGGTGAATTTGGAAGATGCCAAAACCTATGAATTGTTTCAGCGTGGCGAAACCAGTGGTATTTTTCAATTTGAAAGCCAGGGCATGCGTAAGTATCTGATGGAATTAAAACCGGACCACTTTACCGATTTAATTGCCATGAACGCTTTGTTTAGGCCCGGTCCCATGGCGTACATTCCCAATTATATTAACAGGAAACACGGTCGTGAGCCCATACAATACGATTTACCCGGTATGGAGCTTTACCTAAATGAAACGTATGGTATTACGGTTTATCAAGAACAGGTTATGCTGTTATCACAAAAGCTTGCAGGATTTACCAAAGGCGATGCAGATACCCTGAGAAAAGCGATGGGAAAAAAACTACCGGATGTGTTGCTTAAAATGAAAACACGGTTTCTTGAAGGATGTGCCCAAAATCAGCTTGACTTGAGTATTTGCGAAAAAGTTTGGAAAGACTGGGAAGCATTTGCGAGTTATGCATTTAATAAATCCCACAGCACCTGTTATGCGTATATAGCTTTTCAAACGGCATATTTAAAAACACATTTTCCATCTGAATTTATGGCTGCCGTTTTAAATCACTCGGGTAACATTGAAAAAATTTCTTTTTTTATGGATGAATGCCGTCGCATGGGAATTCGGGTATTAGGTCCTGATGTAAATACCGGTACGACTGCATTTAGTGTTATGTCAGATGGTTCCATTCGATTTGGTATGTCAAGTATAAAAGGAGTTGGAACGGGCGTTGTTCAGGCATTGGTTGAAAATCGCAGGTTACATGGAGCATACGAGAGTATTTTTAATATGGCAGCCCGCTTGGATACTAAAATTGTAAATAAAAAAACACTCGAAAACCTGGCACTTGCAGGTGCGTTTGACAGTTTTGCAAATGTGCACAGGGCTATGTTTTTTATACCCGATAAAGACGGATTAAATCTAACAGATAAGCTGATTCGTTATGCACAACAACAAAAACAGCAACAGGGGGTTGTAGATTTATTTGCCGAATCGGATGGTGCGGAGCGCCCAGCTCCTGAATTGCCTCAGGTTGCACATTGGCCCGTACTGGAACAATTGCATCGCGAAAAAGAAGTAGTAGGTGTTTATATTAGCGGCCATCCGTTGGATCCCTATCGTATGCTGATGCAGTACCGTTGCAATACCAATGCGGCAGAATTAAAAACCGAACTTGAATCACTTCGCAACAAGGATTTGATTTTTGCAGGTGTTATTACACATGCAGAAAACCGCACTGGTAAATCAGGAAAGGCATTTGGAAAATTTATTGTAGAAGATTTTTTTGGAGCGTTGGATATGATGCTTTTTGGAAAAGATTTTATACAGTTTAACCGGTATATGGTACAGGGATTGTTTGTTTTTATAAGGGCATTTGTGCAAGAGCAATATAATCAACCGGGCAAATTTGAACTTAAAATTCGCAGTATGGAACTGCTTGATGAAGTTCAAAAGCAAGCCTTTTCGGCACTTCGATTACAAATACCCTATACCGATATTAATGCGCAGTTTATTCAAACTTTGGATCAAATTTGCCAACACCATCCCGGAAATTCGGCACTTGAAATTTATTTATCTGATACTATGCAGCAACAGCAGGTACGTTTGTTTTCACGAAAATATAAAATCGCCATTGACGAACAGGTATTACAGCGTCTAAAAGCCATTTCGCATTGTACCGTAAGCCTTATTTGAAAATGATGCAAAACTGCATTCTAAAACCTATCTTTGCCGCCGCAAATGGTATCAGTAAATCAGCTCAGTGTTTATTTTGGAGCAACGGTTCTTTTTGACGATGTATCGTTTTTAGTAAATCCCCGTGACCGCATCGGACTAGCCGGTAAAAACGGCGCAGGCAAAAGTACTTTACTTAAATTGTTGGCAGGATTGCAAGAACCCAGCAAAGGATCTGTATCGCGTCCTAAATCCTGTCGAATTGGCTATTTGCCTCAAGACATGACCCATCAGCACGGGCGAACCGTTTGGGATGAAACGGCAACCGCTTTTACTGAACTACAGGCATTGGAGTTACGCATAGAGGCCATACACAAGGCATTAGAAACCCGTACAGATTATGAGTCACAGGCCTATGCTGATCTTTTAGATGAACAAACAGCGCTGTACATGCGGCTTGAAGTTTTAGGGGCCACCGCCATGGATGAAGCCATTGAAAAAACCTTGATGGGTTTGGGATTTTCCAGAAGTGATATGCAACGCGCGACTTCTGATTTTAGTGGAGGCTGGCGCATGCGCATAGAACTAGCTAAGTTATTATTAGGTCAACCCGATGTGTTGCTTTTAGATGAACCTACCAACCATTTGGATATTGAAGCTATTATGTGGTTAGAAGAGTTTATGACTTCATTTGCGGGTGCAGTTGTATTAATCAGCCACGATCGCCGGTTTTTAGATCAGGTTACCCAACGTACCATTGAAATAAATGCCCAACGTATTTTTGACTATAAAGCCTCCTATTCAAAGTATTTGGTGCTTCGCGAAGAACGACGTCAACAGCAGGAGAATGCTGCTAAAAATCAACAAAAAATTATTCAGCATACCGAGCAGTTAATTGATAAATACCGTGCAAAGGCCAATAAAGCCTCATTTGCACAGTCATTAATAAAAAAATTAGATCGCATGGAGCGCATTGAAGTAGATGATGTAGATAATGCAGCTATTGCTTTTCGCTTTCCAAAACCTGCACATTCTGGTAAAATAATATTAACCGTAGAAGACGCCTCAAAATATTATGGCGCAAAACATATTTTTAGTGGTGCCCGTTTTATTGTAACAAAAGGTGAAAAAATTGGTTTTGTTGGCCGAAATGGAGAAGGCAAAAGCACCATGATGAAAATGATTGCAGGTAAAACTGATTTTACAGGTCTCATTAGCCCCGGACATCAAGTTTCTATTGGTTATTTTGAACAAGATCAAGAAGAAAAGCTGGATACCCGCAAAACGGTTTTTGAAACTATTGATGATTTAGCGGCAGGTGAAATTCGTAAACAAGTGCGCGGTTTACTGGGTTCGTTTTTGTTTCGGGGCGATGAGATTGATAAAAAAGTTTCGGTATTAAGTGGGGGAGAACGTGCCCGGTTGGCATTATGTAAATTATTATTAGAACCTTACAATGTTTTGCTATTAGACGAACCTACTAACCATTTGGATTTACGTTCAAAAGATATTCTTAAACGTGCCATTCAAGAATATGAGGGAACTGTTATCATGGTAAGTCACGATCGTGATTTTATGCAAGGAATTTGTTCTCGTTTGTTTGAATTTAGAGATACCCGTGTAAAAGAACATCTTTGTGATATTGAAGGATTTGTTGCCTTACGAACGCAGGAACGCATGCAGGAGCAAAATGTTTTAAAGCAAAAATCAAAACCTGCAGATCGTACTAAAGCTATAGCATCCGTTACTTCTACGGGTGGCGTCACAACAGAAACCGCTAACAAAATAAAAAAAATTGAACAACAACTTGAAACGCTGGAAGCAGAAATAAAAATTAAAGAACAACTGTTGCAAAATCCTGAGGCAATTTCATCTCTGGAAAATGCAGATGATTTTTTTAAATCCTACGAAGTTTTAAAAAATAAACACGAGCGTTTATGGAGTGAATGGGAATCCTTAAGTTTGTCAAACCGTTAATTTATGCGTCATCTTCCTAATGTTATAACACTTTTAAATTTACTCTGTGGTGTTTGGGCCATACATGCATTGTATACCGGACAAACACAGGATGCGATAATTTTAATAGCCACGGCAGCTGTATTTGATTTTTTTGATGGTTTTGCGGCGCGTTGCTAAATGCCGCATCGCCTATTGGAAAAGATCTTGACAGTTTAGCCGATATGGTAAGTTTTGGCGTGTTTCCGGGCTTATTATTGGTAGCTCAAATTCGCACTCAAAGCATGGGCACGGGGTCTGGATTTTGGACGGAACACATTCATTTTTTAGGATATTTAATACCGGCCGCCTCGGCCTTGCGATTGGCTAAATTCAACAATGATACGCGTCAATCGCAAGAATTTATTGGTTTGCCCACACCGGCAAACACGCTTTTAATTTGTGCTTTAGTATGGATTGATAAATTACCCTTGCAGTGGTGTTTTGTGTTTGATAGCACTTTCCGGTTTTCTATTCCCCTTGCGCTTTGGATATTTTTAGCCCTTTATTTGCCTTGGATGCTCAATTCTGAAATCCGTTTATTGGCTTTAAAATTCAAAAATTATAGTTGGAAGGATAACCGGTTTCGGTGGTTATTTTTGTTAACAGCTGCACCGATGTTGGTTTTGGGCTGGCATGCGTTTCCACTTATTATTCTTAATTATATAATATGGAGTTTTATTTACAACGGGCTATCGTCTGCAAGCTCATAAATTTTATATTTGCCCTATGAATTTATATGCTGCCTCGGTACGTATTATGCCTCTAAAAGCATTACTCGATCCACAAGGAAAAGCGGTTACACATTCGCTTCAAAAAATTAATCTTGCTGCCATATCCGATGTACGCGTAGGCAAGCATATAGCTTTAGAATTACAAGCCGAAAATGATATTCAAGCACATCAATTGGTAGATGAGGCCTGTAAAAAATTACTTTGCAATCCGATTATGGAATTTTACGAATTTGAAATAAAACCAATTTAAAATTAAAACTATGGGATATTTATTTACATCTGAATCAGTTTCTGAAGGTCATCCGGATAAGGTTGCCGATCAAATATCGGATGCACTAATCGATCATTTTTTGGCATTTGATCCGGCCAGTAAAGTAGCTTGTGAAACGTTAGTTACCACAGGTCAGGTGGTTTTAGCCGGTGAGGTTAAATCAAAGGTGTACCTGGATGTTCAGGAAATAGCGCGCCAGGTTATTCGTAATATAGGTTATACCAAAGCTGAGTATATGTTTGAAGCCAATTCGTGTGGTGTGTTATCTGCCATACACGAACAGTCATCAGATATAAATCAAGGGGTTGAACGTAAAACCAAAGAGGAACAAGGGGCTGGTGACCAGGGCATGATGTTTGGTTATGCCACTCATGAAACAGATAATTATATGCCTTTGGCTTTAGATTTGGCACATGCCATTTTACTTGAATTAGCAGCGTTGCGCAGAGAGCATAAACAAATAAAATATTTACGCCCTGATGCGAAATCACAAGTAACGCTTGAGTACAATGATTTAAATCAGCCGGTAAGAATCGATGCTATTGTGATATCTACGCAGCATGATGATTTTGACACTGAGGCAAAAATGCAGGCAAAAATCCGTAAGGATATGATTGATATTTTAATACCGCGGATAAAACGAAATTATCCAAAATATGCGCATCTTTTCAATTCTAAAATCAATTACCATATTAATCCCACCGGAAAATTTGTTATTGGAGGTCCGCACGGTGATACCGGTTTAACAGGACGTAAAATTATTGTTGACACATACGGAGGAAAGGGCGCCCATGGCGGCGGAGCGTTTTCAGGAAAAGATCCTAGTAAAGTGGATCGTTCTGCGGCGTATGCAACACGTCATATCGCCAAAAATCTTGTAGCAGCCGGTGTTTGTAATGAAGTGCTTGTTCAGGTGTCGTATGCTATAGGTGTTGCAAAGCCAATGGGTATTTATATTAATACTTTCGGAACCGCCAAGGTAAAATTAAGTGATGGTGAAATTGCTAAAATTGTTGAACGCATTTTTGATATGCGTCCCTATTATATTGAACAGCGTTTAAAATTACGTACACCGATGTATAGTGAAACGGCCTCTTATGGACATATGGGACGACGAAATGAAACCGTTACCAAAAGCTTTAAATCGCCGGATGGAAAGCTAAAAACAATGCGCGTGGAATTATTTACCTGGGAAAAGCTGGATTATGTTACTAAGGTTAAAAATGCATTTAAGATAAAGTAACATTACCCCTGATTTTAAACATTCTTTAATTAGGCGTGTAATACTTATTTTAAATAATATTCGTACAAAAATATGCGATAGGGAAATTACATTTTAAATTTAAATTCTTATTTTAAATCCGTTTTTTTGTTTTTAAACTCAAAAGACCATAAGATCATTACGATATTTAATCATTTTAATTAAACGGTTAAACGGCATAATCAATGGTGTAAAAATCAATTACAACATATTACCTTTGAATACGTTATATACATAAATGCAAAAGTGCTGGTTTATACTTTGTATACTGTTTTTAGTATACAGTTCCTGTACTAAAGATCGCTTTTTTACAGCAGCTTACAATCCCCTGGTAGCCTCAACCGATACCCTTATGTTTGATACCGTGTTTACCGAAATAGGATCCGTAACGCGAAATTTCAGAATAAAAAACACATCGGGTTTACGCGTAAAAATTCAATCCATTCAGTTAGCAGGCGGCATGCAAACGCCGTATATCATTAATGTTGATGGCGTTTCAGGTAGTTCATTTAAAGATATTGAGTTAGATCCGGATGACAGTTTATATGTTTTTGTTCAAATTAAAATAAACCCAAATGACGCTAACAGCCCCTATATTATCTCGGATAAACTTCAGTTTACGGTAAATTCTAAAATTACTGAAGTAATATTAGAAGCCTGGGGCCAAAACGCTTATTACCACAGGCCAAACCACGCCATAAAATTTAAAGATGGCAGTTATTTACCCTATTCTATTATAAGCGAACAATTACATGCTGTTGAAAAAAACGGTTTGCAGTTTACCCTTAAAACCGATAAGCCCCATGTTGTGTATGGTTACTTAGTTGTTGATTCTACACAACAATTAATTATTCCTGCAGATGTAAAATTGTACATGAATTACAAATCGGGTTTATGGGTATACCGGTATGGTTCACTTAAAGTTTTAGGAGAGTTTAACAGGCCGGTTATAATTCAGGGTGCTCGACGAGATCGGGATTACATTGGCACTACGGGCCAATGGGATCGAATTTGGATAAATGAGGGCCGTAACGATAATTATATTCGATATGCTGTTATTAAAGATGGATTTATCGGAGTGCAAGCCGATGTTTTTGGCACTACATTAGACGGTTCAGGTAAATTAAAAATTGAAAATACCATTATACAAAATATGAGTAAATATGGTATTCAGGCTTTAGGTTATACAATTGATGCCTATAATTTATTAGTAACAAATTGCCAAGAACACCTACTCAATATCGATTTAAATGGCACCTATACATTTTTGCATTCAACATTTGTAAACTATTGGGATGCCACAGGTCGAGAAAAATCTGCCCTGCGATGGAATAATTACATTGATGATAATAAACAAAAAGCAGTATTTCCTTTAAACCTGTATTTTGGAAACTGCATCGTTGACGGGAAAAAAAATGAGGAACTGCAGGCTGATATCCAAACAGACCCAACACTTAACGTTCAGTTTAATAATTGTTGGTTAAAAGCCACTGAGGTGAATCAAAGCGCTTTAATAAATTGTGTAAAATCAAATGTATCACTTGAATATAAAGATCCCCAACATTATCTGTTTAAACTTAAGTCGCCTCAAGCCCAAATTATGCATTTTACAAATGCCCAGGCTCAAGCCGATGCTTCTAAAGTTCCATTTGATATTGAACAAATAAAACGAAACACACAAGATGTTACTATTGGTGTTTTTGAAAATCCCTAATTATAAATGACATAAGCTATTAAAATATGTTTAAGTTTTCTCAACACCGCAGCGTTTTATTGTGGCTTTCAACAGGAGCTTTTTTAATTTATACTATGGTACTGGTAGGTGGATTAACACGTTTAACACATTCGGGACTTTCAATTACCGACTGGAGCGTAATGGGAACCATTCCTCCTTTAAATCAAGAGCAGTGGAATCAACGGTTTTTAGAATATCAAAAGAGTCCTGAATTTTTAAAAGTAAATGCATCAATGACCGTAGATGCTTTTAAATCAATTTTTTGGTGGGAATATATTCATCGTATGATAGGACGTTTGCTGGGTTATGTATTTATTATTGGTGCTATAATTTTATTTATAAGACGCCGAATACAAGCCTTTATGTATCCAGGTTTACTATTGCTTTTTTTATTGGGGGCCTTGCAAGGCCTAATAGGATGGTGGATGGTATACAGTGGACTTATTTCAAAACCTGCAGTTAGCCATTACCGTTTGGCTACACATTTTATAAGCGCATTAACGCTTTTTTCTGCACTCTTGTTTATCATTTTAAAGTGGAAACATAATTTTAAAATAAAATGGCATCCACTTTTTAAAACACATGTATTTTTTATGTGTATGCTGCTAATGCAGCTAATTTGGGGTGCTTTTACTGCCGGTTATGTTAGTGGAAATGCCGCCAAAATTCGTCCTGGACACATTTTTAACACATGGCCCAAAATGGGGGAGCAGTGGATAGCAGATCAGGTTTTTGAACAGCCATCACTTATTACAAATCTATTAGAAAATGCATCTGGTATTCAATTTGTGCATCGCTGCATGGCTTTTGTTTTAGCACTGTTGATTTTATTTTTGGCATGGCGCAGCACTAAATTCAATTGTAATATTTATCAAAAACAAGGCATTACCGCACTGCTATACGCATTAACCATTCAAATCATGTTGGGAATTTTCACATTACTTTACCAGGTGCCTTTGGTGTTGGCGGCACTGCATCAAACCACTGCATTTGTTTTGGTTGGTATTTCGGTTTACCTTTTGTATCATTTTATGTATGGTGCTGAAGCAGAACGCAAATAATACCGTATCTTTAAATGAACATGTTTAGGTTTTGGGGTATTGCATGTCTGTTAAGCAGCTCTTTTGCGCTGGCTCAGTTTAATTTTGGACATCAAATGGAATTTGGTAAAAACCGTGTACAATTTAAGCCATTTTACTGGCAATACATCAATCATGAAGCCCTTAAAATTTATTACTACCAAGGCGGTTTTGATCTTGCTAAATTTGTATCAGTAGCTGCACATCGCGAATACGCCGTATTACAAAAACGTTTAGATTTTACGGGTAATGGCCCATTAAATATTTTAGTGTTTAATACGCAAAGCGATTTCCAGCAAAGTAATGTAGGATACTCTGTATCAGATCAAAGTAATATTGGCGGAACCACCCGATTTATTGGTGATAAAATTTTTGTGTATTCCAACGGGCAACTATCCGATCTTGAACGCCAAATACGCTATGCCATTGCCTATTGGATGATTCAAAAAATTTTATTTACAGGTACCACCGGAGAAACCTATAAAAATGGTACGTTTTTAAATATACCACCTTGGTTTAGCGAAGGTTTGGCATATTACCTGTCTGAAGGATATTCTGAACATGCCGAAACGATAGTTTACGATGCATTTAAATCAAATCAATTTTTAAAATTTATGGCATTGCCTTTACATCAGTCGGCTCGTATTAGTCAGTTGTTTTGGTTTTATGTAAGCACCTATTGGGGCGAACGCATGATTGGTAATATTTTATATTTAACCAAAATGACCCGACGTATAGAGCCTGCCATGATGGGCAGTATTGGGCTTACTATTCCCGACCTAACAAGGGAGTTGCAAGATTTTTATCAATTAAAAATTTACAAATCAAAAGATACAAGTTTGCAACATTTACATTTGCAAAACGCGCCGTGGAAACGCTATAAATCTGAACGATTATATTATCATCCACGACAATCTCCATCTTCTTCTCAGTTGGCCTATGTGCGAAACGACAGAAACCAGTACCGGGTATATATTTTTGACACATTAACACGCAAACACCAACGTATTTTTAAGTACGGTCCCAAAATTGAGCGTATTGCCATGTTACAATATCCCTTAATTTGCTGGCATCCTGACGGCGAGCGGTTGTATATGGTGTATCCTAAAAAAGGCCAATTAACAATACGCACCCATAATTTTAAAGATCAGCAAAGTACGGAGCGTCCGTTGGCAGGTTTAATTCAGGCCCATGCTTTGGTATTTCATCCAAACGGAAAATATGCCATAATAGCCGGCGTAGCCAATGCCCGATTTGAATCGGATTTATTTAAATTTACTCCCAGTTCGGGGGGGATAGAGCCGGTTACACAGGATGTTTGGGACGATACAGATCCTGAATTTAGTCCCGATGGTAAAACCCTTTATTTTTCAAGCAATCGTCAATTACAATCCGACGGCATGGTTACCGATCATTATGCCGCAGATCGAATGCCATCAAACTATGATGTTTTTAGTATGTTATGGAATGAAAAAAACAAATCCATTACGCCCGTAACCGAAACTCCAGATATTTCAGAATTGCAGCCAAAGGCAACAGCGCAAGGCGTTTATTTTTTGTCTGATAAAAAAGGCTTGCGAAATGTTTATTATGCTGTTAAAGACAGTGCCCTAGCTTATGTGGACACTACAGAGCATTACCGTTTTTTTTATAACACTAAACCCATTACGCATTTTGATCGTTCAATACGGGCCTGGGATTATAATTCTGTAAATGCCCACGCGGTATTTCACAGTTTTATAAACAATCACGATGCATTTTTTGCATATCCGTTAAAATCCGATGTACGTATTAACAACGAATCCCTGTATTGGACCAAAACTGATAAAATGATTACGGCCGTGTTGCCCAACAAATTTCCGTATGCATTGCCTGAATCCTCCGTGCGTGAATCTGTTTCTAAATTACTTTCTGACACCATAAATACAGAAAATTACATTTTTTATTCAGATACCCTTAAAACCAAACAAAACAGTGCAGATTTAATTGTTCCAAAGTCAACCATTTTACGCAATATTGAATTTCCTTTAAGTCAAAATTATTATACCACGTTTTACTCCGATTACATGGTAAATCAATTTGATAATTCTTTTTTAGCAAATAATTACCAGGTATTCTCCGGGTACGGAAATCCATTGTATCTCAATCCGGGATTTAATATTTTATCAAAAATTTCTATTAGTGATTTAATGGAAAATCAACGTATTATCGGGGGGTATCGAATAAACCCTGCCCTGGATAATGAGTTTATGTTGTCTTGGGAACAACGTCAAAACCGTTGCGATCACCAATGGTTATTGGATCGACAAACCTTTAATTCTATTACAGCCTATACTTCAGAACAAGCACCATACGCAGCCAAATTAATTACACATACATTTCGCTATTCAATTAAATATCCATTTTCTGAAGTGCTTTCGCTTCGATGGTCAGCCCTTTTTAGAAATGATGTTAAAATTGCCCGCAGTTTTGGACCTATTACGTCGGCATATCCCAATACCTATGAAAATATGCTGGGCACCCGCATGGAATTGGTATTTGATAATACGCGCAGTGTCGATATAAATATTTTAAACGGTGTACGTTTTAAAGTTTTTTCAGAGGTATGGCAGTATACTGATTTTTGGTTTACTAAAACCGGAGCATCGGGGAATTTATTTACTTCAGGTGTAGACTTTAGACATTATCAAAAAATTCATAGACAGTTTACCTGGTGTAATCGTTTCGCCTTTGGCAATGCCCTGGGCACGGAACGCTTGATTTTTTATTTAGGCGGAGTTGATAATTGGTACAATCCACAATTTAACTCCAATGTTAATATTATAAAACCTGAGCAATATGGTTTTCAAACCATTGCTACCAATCTCCGTGGATTTTCACAAAATACTCGAAACGGTAATAATTTTATGGTTATGAATTCAGAATTGCGCTTACCACTTGTTCATTATTTATTTAATCAAGATTTTAATTCTGATTTTATTAATTATTTTCAGTTGATTGGATTTACAGATTTAGGAATGGCTTGGTATAACTGGAATCCCCTGAGTGATGAAAATACCAAAAACACCAATGTATACATTGATCAAGACCCCGCTTTGGGTTATGGCGGATCAGGTATTATCATCCGGGTTATTAATTACAATAATCCTTTAGTAGGTGGTATCGGCTTTGGTTTGCGAAGTCGATTTTTAGGTTATTTTATGAGATTGGATTTTGGATGGGGTATAGATAATTGGAAGCTTCAAAAAAGAATGGTAGGTTTGTCACTAACTACAGATTTTTAGTATGCTATACGTTTTATTAGCTTTAGGTTTAGTGGCCGGTTTTTTAAGTGGATTAATTGGCATTGGAGGTGGTATTATTATTGTCCCCGTTTTGGTTTATATGTTGCATATGGATCAAAAAATGGCACAGGGCACAACCCTGTTTATGTTTATGTTGCCTATTGGAATTTTAGGAGTGTACAATTATTACAAAGCAGGGCAGGTGGATTTTAAATCAGCACTTATTATTTCAATAACTTTTATTTTAGGTAGTTATTTGGGAAGTAAAACTGCACTTACCATTGATACAAAAATTGTAAAACAAATTTTTGCAGTAGCAATTATTTTAGTTGGCATTAAAATGTTATGGGGTAAATAAAATGGATGTAACATCCCATGTTAAGTTATTAATAAATGATGCCATTGGGTTTCGTAGGCATTTACATCAACATCCTGAACTTTCATTTAAGGAAGTACAAACGCAAGCATATATTAAGTCTACATTAAGCCGGTATGGCATGGATGCGCACTTTATGCCATCCGCGCAGGGTCTGGTTTACATAATTGGTAATAATCCTACAAAACATACAAAATGTTTGCTTATTCGGGCAGATATGGATGCCCTTCCTATACAAGAGTTAACAACAATACCATTTAAATCTACAGTTCCTAAAATTATGCATGCCTGCGGTCATGATATTCACATGACGGTTGTGGCATTTACGGCTATTATTATGAAACAATTGTATACGCAATGGGCGGGTAGTTTAAAAGTTATTTTTCAGCCCGGTGAAGAAGTATTGCCGGGCGGTGCATCATTAATGATTGAAGAAGGCGTATTGCAAAATCCTAAAGTGGATCATGCCATGGCTTTACATGTATTGCCCGGATTAGAATCGGGTAAAGTTGGATTTTTACAAGGCCCCTATATGGCCAGCAGTGACGAGTTGCATGTATCCGTAAATGGTCGTGGCGGACATGCGGCTTTAAGAAAGCAGCTTAATGACCCTGTAATTGCATCATCAGATTTTATTGTACAGCTTCATAACCGATTTAACCTTACAGAGCTTAAAATACCCACTGTGGTTTCAATAGGTAAAGTTACCGCAGATGGCGCAACCAATGTTATTCCAGATACGGTTCAGCTTAAAGGCACCATCCGAACCCGTGATGAAAAATGGAGAATAAAAGTACATCACATCATAGCTGAATTGGCAGCAGCAGTAGCATCGCAGTATGGTGTTGAAATTAAAGTTGAAATCATTAAAGGCTACCCAAGTTTAGAAAACGATAGTGCATTTACACAACAAAACGAACTTATTGCGCAACAGGTAGTAGGTGCTGAAAATGTGGTTAAACTAGAACCTCGAATGACGGCAGAGGATTTTGCTTTTTTTACGCAACACGTACCATCATGTTTTTTTAGAATTGGTACCGGATTTTCAAATAAACCAAATGCAGAAGTGCATTCTCCTTATTTTGAGGCTAATGAAACATCCATTGAAATCGGAATACGCACCCTCACGTCGCTTTGTTTAAATTATTTTAATCACAATTCATTTTGAAGCGCATATAATTGAGCATAGGAGCCTTGTTTGTCTAGTAAATCTTGATGTGTACCGCACTCGGTTATTGAACCCTGTTCAAAATAGTAAATACATTGGGTATGCTGAATTTGCGTTAAGCGGTGACTAATTATAATGATACATTCAAACCGGTTCATGTGTTTTAAACGTTGCATCAGTGCTTGTTCTGTGACATGATCAAGTGCATTAATACAATCATCTAAAATTAAAACTTTTGATTTACGAACTAAAGCTCTTGCAATGGCAAGGCGTTGTTTTTGTCCGCCACTCAGCATAACACCGCGTTCACCAACAAGGGTTTGATATCCGTCTTTAAACTGCATTACCGTATCATGTAATTGAGCGATTTTCGCGGCTTCAATAATTTCGGATTGGCTTACGTTCTGTATGGCCCCAAAGGCAATATTTTCAAAAATGGTATCACTAAATAAAAAAATATCTTGCGGAACAATACTGATTATATCTCTCCAATTACGTTGCTTTACAGTATTAACACACATGTTATTTAAAAACAATGAATTATCCGAACATGCTAATTGTCCGGTTATAATATTAACCCAAGTGCTTTTGCCGCTACCCATAGGTCCTGTTATCCCAATTATACTGTTTTTAGAAATGGACATGGTAATATTATGTAATGCAGCATGGGGCGTTTCGGGATAGTTGTAGGATAGGTTTTTAAATTCTATACTTTCAAACTCCATTATCGATCTTTTGGCGTCATTTGCATCAGGCGTTGGTAAATGCAATAAGGTATTAATGCGTTCTTGTGAAGCAGAGGCTCTTTGAATTAAAGCGCTTACCCAACCAATAGAAGCAAATGGCCATGTTAAGCGAAACACATACAAAATAAATTCAGTGATATTGCCAGGTTCAATTTGGTGTTTAGAAAGTAAAATACCACCCTGCCAAATGGTTAGCCAAACACTTAAACCTATCATTAAGGTCATTAATGGACCAAAGAGGGATTCTCGAAACGCTAAGCCAACTGCTGATTTTCGGTAAGCTTCGGATTGCTGTTGCATTTCAATTTGTGTTTCGCGTTCCATGGCATACGCTTTAATAAGCCGAATCGCGTTAAAGCTTTCCTGTGCTTTGGAAGTAATGAGGCCTAAATCGCTTTGACTTTTGTGACTAAGCTTTTGAATTTGAATAGAAATTTTATAAATAAAAATAGATAGTAACGGCAATGGTAAAAACACTAAAAGGGTTAAGGACGAACTTATACTTAGCATAAAAATTAAAACGGTAATTACGGTAACAATCGTATTAACTATATACATAATTGCAGGTCCGGTATACATGCGTACCCTCGAAACATCTTCCGCAATGCGATTCATTAAATCACCGGTTGTATATGTTTGAATTTGCTGGGGTTTTAATTCTTGAAATTTTAAATACAATTGATTTTTTTGATCGTATTCAATATGCCGGCTCATAACAATGATGGTTTGCCGCATTAAAAACATAAATACACCACTTAGCAAGGCTAAGCCTAAAATTTGTAAAAACCCATAAATAAAAATAGAATGCGTTTTGGGTGTGGAGTTACAAACTGCATTTGTTAAGTTTCTAATTATTACTCCCTGGTAGGTTGCCAAAACAGTTGATGTGGCTACACATAAAATACCAAAACATAAAAGGTGCGCATAGCGTTTAAAATAGGGGTTTAATTGCATTAAGTGGCGCATATTCAAAGTTACGTATTCGGCACAGCATCAATGGAATATTTTTTATAGGTTTTGAGAGTTTGCAGATTAGAGCTACCTTTATATGCGCATGAAACCTGTAAACTCAAATAATACCAACGATTTAGATATTTTTAAATCCATGCAATCTCAAGAACATGAGCAAGTCATGTTTTGCCAAGATCGTGATACTGGCTTAAAAGCCATTATAGCCATCCATAATACCGTGTTGGGACCGGCATTAGGCGGCACACGGATGTGGAATTATAATACAGATACCGAAGCACTAACAGATGTATTACGCCTTTCCAGAGGCATGACCTATAAATCCGCATTGGCAGGATTAAATCTTGGCGGAGGTAAAGCAGTAATAATTGGCGACTCAAAAACTCAAAAAACAGAAGCATTATTGCGACGCTTTGGTCGCTTTATAAATAATTTAAATGGAAAATACATTACCGCTGAAGATGTGGCTATGACCAGTGCCGACATGTCGGTTATTCGCATGGAAACACCACATGTATGTGGGTTGCCTGTAAATCAGGGCGGTAGTGGTGATCCAAGTCCTGTAACGGCATACGGTGTATTTGTAAGTATGAAAGCTGCTGCAAAAAGCCGCTGGGGCTCTGAATCGTTATCTCATAAACGTATTTTAGTTCAAGGATTGGGACATGTTGGTGCTGCACTTGTTGATTACTTACACAAAGAAGGGGCACAGCTTTTTGTTAATGACATTAACACAGAGCGTACACATGCGGTTGCAAAAAAAGTAAATGCGCATGTGGTTTCAAGTGTCAATTTATTTGATGCCGAATATGATATTTACGCCCCTTGTGCTCTCGGAGGAACCATCAATGATGAAAGTTGTGCTCTTTTAAAATGCGAAATTATTTGCGGCGCTGCTAATAATCAATTACTAGATGAAGTAAAACACGGTGCCCTTTTAGCTCAAAAAAATATTCTGTATGCTCCTGATTTTGTTGTAAACGCCGGAGGTATAATTAATGTATATTATGAGTTAGAGGGATATAACCGTGAACGTGCCATTGCACATGCGGAGGGTATTTACCAAACATTAACGCAGGTTATCCAAATTTCACATACCCAAGCTATACCTACCTATTTAGCTGCCAATCAACTTGCAGAAAATCGTTTGCAACGTATTGCCACATTAAAAACCAGACGCTAAGATGCTTAACAGAAGGTTTTTAAGAATTAAAGTAATGCAGGCATTGTATGCATGTATCCAACAAAATCAGAGTCAAAATACGGTGTTTGAAAAAAATCTTTTTCACAGTATAGATAATGTTCAAAAATTATATGTGTATGTGTTACAGCTTTTGCTTGAATTAAAATTTCAGGCAGAACGCCAGCTTGAAGAACAACGTGTTAAGTTACGTCCAAGTACAGAAGATTTAAATCCAAGTTTACGGTTTATACAAAACCATGTATTGGCTGCAATTGAGCAAAGTACAACATTTCAAAACGCAAAAAAAAAGTACGGCATTTCATGGCAGCCGCATACCGACTTGGTGCGCCAGCTTTGGTCACGACTAAAACAAGAGCCGGTATATTTAAGCTATATGCAATTGCCGGATCGTGGGTATCGTGGCGACGCTGTTTTTATTCAAGAAGTGCTTCAACAGTTTCTTTTTGAGCAAGAACTTTTAACGGCACACTTTTCAGAACTTGATCTTCATTGGACGGATGATGTGTTTATGGTTTTTACAACGTTGGTAAAACATCTTGAACAACATACAGAAGCTTTTGAAATGCGGCCATTATGGCATGATGAAGACGATGATCTTAAGTTTGTAAAAACGCTATTTAATTTTACGCTGCAACATAAATCAACTTTCTCAGCTGACATTCAAAGATTTGCTCAAAATTGGGAACTTGAACGTATTGCACAAATGGATTTATTACTTATGCAAATGGCTTTAACTGAAATTTTATATCTACCCGAAATACCTGTTAAAGCTACACTTAATGAGTATATTGAAATAAGTAAACAATACAGCACGCCAGGCAGTAAATTATTTATAAATGGTATTTTGGATAAATTGGTTAATGAGTTAAAATCAAATAACCAAATTCATAAAAGTGGAAAAGGCTTAAAAGAAATTTAATTTTCTTAGCGTTAGTTTAAAATGTATTTATATCCAATATAAGGTATAACTACAGATGTTTTAAACTTTAACTGTGCTACATTCTCTAATTCAAATGGATTTAAAAATCCAAAGGTCCAGTCTTTATATTTACCGGAATGGTAGCGAAAACCAACTCCACCCATTCCAACCTGAAGTGCTGGCAGATACCAGGCTTCTGCACATATTGAAAAGCGTTCATGCATTTTTTTGTAATAACCCATATAGCCAAAGGGAAACCAAAATAATGTGCGCGATGCGCTGGAATCTAATGCTTCTAAGTTTAACCCTCCACCATACAAGCCAAACGTTATATGGTTGTTTTGATTACCAATTGTGATTTTACTTTGTACAGTAACTAAAAACAATTCAATGCCATTTTGAGAAAGTCCCTGAAATATATTCCCATATACAGAAGCGCCTCCGGACAGATGCAATTCAGAATTTATGGGATAATGTCCTGTGCCTGTTAAACCGTAGGGTACAAATAAAAAACAATCTACATCTGCTGAAAAATAGGGACTGGGTGTAAAACCAAAATTGTCTGACAAAAAGTAATGTGAGGTGTAGTATGCAGAACCGGTTTTTTCAGTTCTGGCACTTCTGCCAAAAAGCAGATGTGCACTATGTGCATTAAAGGCATCCGGTTTTATTAAATTTGAAGAATTTGTTTGCGTTTTACCACCACAGTTAGTATACGACACCAAATCCATTTTGGGTATGATTAAACTATCGTATAGGGGCTTATTTTCAAGGATAATAGAATTTTGATTTTCGTACAGTACCTGGCCTTTATGCGTGGTGCCCATGCGGGTTTTTATTTCATAGCATTGTCCTAATGTAAATTCAGACCACTGGCGTTTAACATCAGTATCTTGTGCATTTAAAACACTATAAAAAAGCATGAAGGTGATTATCCACAAACAATAATTCATATTTTATGTGCAAATAAAAAACGGATATTGCCCGAAAGGTCGTGCATTAACTCTGTAGATGTAAATATACGTGAATCCTGTATTAATTTGAATACTGCCGCGGCTGTTTGCGAATGCAATTCCAATGCTAAAATCCCATTTTTGTTAAGGTGAAGTTCGGCAATTTTTAGAATTTGGCGATAGGGTTCTAATCCCTCCGGGTCGGGAGTAAACAAGGCCAGATGCGGTTCAAAGTTTAATACGCGTGCATGAAGTCCTGATTTTTCTGCGGGCGTAATATAGGGAGGATTTGACACTATGAGATCAAAAAACGAATGCGGAAACGAAACAGGGAGCTCATACAAATTAAATAAAAAACTGTTAACACTAGGCCAAGCCGTTGTGCATTTTCATTGCATAAATTTAAAGCGGCATCCGAGCAGTCACCGGCATATATATCATTTAATTTAAAAAAATGTTTTAAAGCAATTGCAATGCAGCCACTTCCGGTACATAAATCCAATATGGGACCATTGGATGTAAAGCGTTTTTGTATTTCAAAACACAACTCTTCGGTTTCAGGACGGGGAATTAATGCCCTGGAGTCTATGCGAATGGTTACATTGCAAAATTCAACCTGACCTAAAACATATTGAAATGGTTCACCGGCAATTAACCGTTTAATATCTTGCCCCAAAATAATGCAGATTTGGGTGTTCAGGGCATAGTCGGGTTGTGTGTAAAACACAGATTTAGAAATTCCTGCGCGAACATGCAAAAATTCAAAAAAAAGTATTTGACATTCTTCAGGTGTATACAGAGCCTTGAGTGAATTTGTAAACTCTTTAAAAATATGTTTTAAAGTACAGGTTGCAATACTTAACATCTTTAAATGTAAATATTTTGAACCGATTACAAGGCTATTTTACTACTTTTGTTAAGCGTATGGATGCTATGTATGAGCCCGTTATTGGTTTAGAATGTCATGTTCAATTGCTTACGCATACCAAAATGTACAGTTCTGAACAAGCTGCATATGGTGCTTTGCCCAATTCTTTGGTAAGCCCCATTGCACTGGGACATCCAGGCACCTTGCCACAATTAAATGCAGCAGCGGTGGCATTTACCGTGCGTCTTGGAATTGCCATGAATTGTACTATTGCGCCGCATACCGTTTTTGCACGAAAAAATTATTTTTATGCCGATTTGCCAAAAGGGTATCAAATAACACAAGATAAAACACCCATTTGCAAGGGGGGGTTTATTGATATTCAACTGGCTTCAGAGGTAAAGCGCATACATCTAACCCGCATACATATGGAAGAAGATTCCGGAAAAAGCATTCACGACTTGGATCCTCATTTTTCACTGGTTGATTTAAATCGTGCCGGAACCCCATTACTGGAAATAGTTACAGAGCCCGATTTTAGATCCGGTGAAGAAGCCTATGCGTATTTAACCGAAATACGCAAACTTGTTAGGTATTTAAATATTTGTGATGGAAATATGGAAGAAGGTTCACTTCGATGCGATGCTAATATTTCCGTTCGTAAAAAAGGTGCCCGTGAATTTGGAAAAAAAGTTGAAGTAAAAAATATGAATTCAATTCGCAATGTGCAACGGGCCATTGATTTTGAAATTCAGCGTCAAATTCAATGTATTGAAACGAATACTGAGGTTAAAGTAGAAACCCGCAGTTTTGACGCACAGCAAAACATCACGTTTTCATTACGTAGTAAAGAACAGGCAAATGATTACCGTTATTTTCCCGAACCCGATTTGCAACCGCTGGTATTAACTACAGACTACATACAAGCCCAAAAATTGCAGGTACCCATGCTGCCCCAACAACTATTTACCGTTTATACGCAAACCTATTTGCTGAGTGAATACGATGCGCTGCAATTGATTGAACGAAAAGAAACCTCTTCGTATTATAATGCACTAGTAGCTTTAAAAACGCCTTATAAGGCAGCAGCTAATTGGATTCTGGGTCCGGTACGTTCTTATTTAAATGAACATGCACTTGAGTTTAATCAATTTCCTTTAAGTCCTGAAATTTTATCAGATCTTATTCAGCTTGTTGATCAGGGGCAACTAAGTCATGCAGCAGCACAGCAATTGTTTCCAAAATTGATACAAGAACCGCATCGTTCACCAGCGGCATTGGCCCAAGAGCTCGATTTAATTAAAAATTCAGATGCGCATGCTTTAGAAGATATTGCCCGAGGTGTACTGGAAACCTTTCAAGATAAAGTAATGGCTTATAAATCGGGTAAAACGGGCTTATTAGGTCTTTTTACCGGTGAAGCCATGAAGCGTAGTAAAGGTAAAGCCGATCCAAAACTTTTACAGTCCATCATTATCCGTCTGTTAAATGAAAATCCATAAATCATGAATCTAGTGTATAATAGTTTATTTTGTATTGTTGTGTTTTGTTGTGTTTCGTGTACAAGTTCAGAACAACAACACGCCGGTATAAAAGGCACTTTTAAAAATTTTAAAATTCAAACCCTGTATCTTGAAAAATTAGTAAATCCCAAACCCATTGTTGTTGATAGTGCAGTAATTGACGATAAAGGTGTATTTGAATTTAAAACCTATAAACCTACACTTGGATTTTATCGTGTTAAAATTGATGAACAGCGGTTTATTACCCTTGTTGTTAATGAACATGATAATATTGAAATAGAAGCTGATTTTAATGCTCCTGAGCGAACCTCTAAAATAAAAGGTTCTGTTGAAACGGATGTATTTTTAAAATTTAATGCGATGGCGGCTCAACTAAGTTTGCGATTAGATTCACTAAATACAGCATTTCAAAGCCGTATTCAGCAACCCGGAATGGATTCCATAAAAATGATGGCTGTTAGTAAAGAATTTGAATTGCCTTATTATGCCATTGTTAACCCGGTGCAAAATCAAATGGCACAGGCCATTGTAACATATTCAAACCATTATGCCTGTTTGGCATTTATACAGCCTTTAGATCCCGAAACCCATTTAAATGCTTATATCGCTTTGGACAAAGGTTTATTTTCAAAATTTCCAAATGACCGCAACGTTTTAGCATTTCACGAATCTTGTAAACAGCTAAAAAAGCTTGCCATTGGTCAAGAATCTCCAAACTTTGTTTTGTCAGATCCTGCTGGAGTTTCTCATAAATTAACCGAATACCGTGGAAAATGGGTATTGATTGATTTTTGGGCAAGTTGGTGTGGTCCCTGTAAGGCGGAGCTTCCTAGATTGGTAAAACTTTATGCACAATACAAATCCAGCACCTTTGAAATTATTGGTGTTTCATTAGATAAAGATAAATCTGCGTGGATGAACGCCATAGATGAGTTTCATATGACCTGGCCGCAACTAAGTGATTTGCAATTTTGGGAAAGTACCGTTGTGCCCCTTTATGGAATACAGTCAATTCCCTTTACGGTATTAATAGATCCCCAAGGCATCATTCGCTATAAAAACTTAAGAGGAACTGCTTTACAGGATACCCTAAAAAAAATACTTAAAAATTAGTTAGTAATACTTTATATTTTTTAATTTTTGAAATTATAAATTAAGTCAGAAGTTTTAGAAAAGCAAAATACAAACG
>RFNG01000158.1 GCA_009927275.1 Sphingobacteriia bacterium
AACTAATTTATTTTTATACATCTACAAATTTTCCTGCCAGTTTTGTGTTGAGTGTTCGGGGCATAAAACGGCTTAAGAAAACCAACAGGCGATTTGCAATTCCGTGCACAGCAATTGCTTTTCGGTTTTTCCATGTGCTATAACATAATGCTGCAACGGCTTCTGGTGTTGCAGACACTGCGGGTTTAAAAATTTTACTGTTTTGCATTTGTGCTCGTGTAGCAAATTGTGTAGCTGTAGCACCGGGGCAAATTGCCGAAACGCAAATTCCATAATTTTTATATTCAACATGTAAAGCCTCGCTTAAATGCAATACAAATGCCTTTGAAGCCGCATAAACACTAAATTTTGGTATACCCTGAAAAGCTGCAGTAGAGGCAATATTTATAACCTGTCCATGTTTGGCCGCACGCATCGGTTTTATAAAAAAGTGCATTAATGCAGTTAAGGTTACCATGTTTAAATGCATCATATTTTCAAGCGTTTCTAAATTGGTTTCATCAAAAAGTCCAAATGTTCCAAATCCAGCATTATTAATTAGCGTATCCACATGCCATCCATTATGTTGAGTTTGCTCAAATAACAGTCGTGCTGCGTTTGGGCTGCTTAAATCCATTGCTATGGTTTTAATTTTTTGATTTTGTGTTTCAGGGAATTCCCGTTTTAGGGCCTCGAGTCGTTCGGCATTACGAGCCACTAGCAGTAATGAATGTCCATGAAAATAAAAACGTTTTGCTACTTCGTAACCAATTCCTGTCGATGCTCCGGTAATTAAGGTAAATGTCATAATCTATAAACCCAATTGCGTTTAAAAAGTTTAATTCAATTATTAGTGCATTTCGCCACAACTTTATAATTTACTTAATTTAGCGGACGTGCAACCCGAACTTATATTTTCATTAGATGCTAAAAAAATATTTTTTGCTTCAGATTTTCATTTAGGAGCACCTAATGCCGAGTTAAGCCGCATTCGTGAAGATGCTATTTGCCGCTGGCTGGATGGTATTATGCCAAATGCACAGGCTGTTTTTATTTTAGGGGATGTATTTGATTTTTGGTACGAATATAAATATACAGTTCCTAAAGGGTATATAAGGTTTTTAGCAAAACTGGCACAGTTAACTGATTCCGGCATTCCGGTGTATCTTTTTACCGGAAATCACGATTTATGGATGAAAGATTATTTGATTAATGAAATTGGTGTTAGTATTTACCGAGCTCCAATTATTATTGAAATTAATAATGAACGCGTTATGGTAGGGCACGGGGATGGTTTAGGACCCGGCGACTATCGGTATAAATTTTTAAAATCGGTTTTTACAAATAAAACCTGTCAATGGATTTTTAGCCGTTTGCATCCCAATTTGGCATTTTATATTGCACAACTTAGCAGTCGACGCAGCAGAATACAAACTGCACATAATGATGAGGTATTTAAAGGAAATGAAGCGGAATGGTTGTATCTATATGCTAAAAACAAAGAAGCTCAAAAATGGGCAAAGTATTTTATTTTTGGCCATCGCCATTTACATTTGGACATGGAATTACCATTGGGCGGACGCTACATTAATTTAGGGGAATGGATAAAAGAACGTTATTTTTTAGAGTGGTCACAATCGGGTTATAGCGTAAGCGCATTTCAATAAATTTTTAAACGATAGCTTACGCCAGCACTCAGGTAAAACCTCTGACTTGAAACATTAAAAAATCCATTTTTAGACCAATAATATTTCGGTTCAAATCGTATCATTAATCCTTTTTGGGGTTCAATAGTGTGGCATATGGCCCATCCAAAGGTATTAAAGGGTAAAGGGTGTTCGCTGGTAATTTGTATATTTTTGGGGTCATAAAACCATTCAAAGCGGCATGCAATGTTTGCGTTTTGTGAATAGTGAAATATCCCCAGCCACTGAGGGCTCATCCAAAAGCCTCCCGATTCAAAACCAATGTCATAGGAAGCATACCATTCATAGGCACCCATAGTGTATCCGCTGTTAAAATGGTTGTAAAAACGCAGACGTTTTAAGGAATCGGGCTTTGAGCTTCCAAAAAAGGAACTATACTGTATGTGTAATCCGGAAGGGAATTGATATTGAAAATGTGCACCCAATGCAGGCAGCTTGTAAAGTGGATTCCACGAAATACGTTGCCATCCGTTTAATATATAACATCCATAATCGTAATGGGACGCTTTATGTAATACCCGAATACCTGATTCATAATACGGAGAATTCTCTGCTATTAAACTTCGGCTTAAAGTAGGGCTTTCAGAAGAAATCACACTTTCTAAACCCAAATGTGATGCAAATACGCCAGCTTCTATACGCGTTTTTAAATTCAGATGTCTGGTGGCATACATCGTATAAATTGGTTTTGCCCATTCGGGTTCGTGCGCCAAGTTATATTGCGTATAATCGCCCCCCATTAAGCCTATATTAAAAATAGTATAATGGTAATGGTAACGGGCTTGTATTAAAATGATATTTACCGAAGGACGGTTTAAAATTTTATGATTATAAAAAAATGGTGGTAATTCTTTTTGTCGGGTAAAATTGCTGCTGCCATATACTTCCTGATAACTTTCAACTTCCAATGGTTTTTGTTGCGCCCACAAAACAGCATTTAACAGAAGCACAATTTTAAGGCATATAATTTTAAATTTCATTTATATTGCAAACAATAGACCCCTAGCTTGTAAAAATAAATATAATAACATGATAATCAACATGTTAAATAAAAGTTATTTATTAAAATTAATTGGTCAATTAAAAAATAATATGCTTATTTGCCATCCAGAATTTAATTATGGTTCGATCCATTCCTATAGAAATACAACCTGTTGCAAAAAGCAGAGTTTCAGAATACGATTTAACGCATGTGCCCTTTGGTAAGTGTTTTTCAGATCATATGTTAGTAGCTGAGTATGTTAATGGTGCATGGCAAAAGGCCCAGATTTTACCTTATCAAGATCAACCTTTGAGTTATGCCATTAGTGCTTTGCATTATGGACAGGCCATTTTTGAAGGCATGAAAGCATATAAAAACGCTTCAGGTCAAGTGTCTCTGTTTCGTCCTTTAGAAAATTTAAAACGTCTTAATACTGGAGCAGTTCGTATGGCAATGCCAGAAGTGCCAGAAGATTTATTTATGGAGGGCCTTTGCGAACTGATTCGCTTAGATCAGCAGTGGGTGCCAGATTCTGAATTTGGAAGTTTATATATCCGCCCGTTTCTAATTGCAACCGATGAAGCCATTGGAGTTAAAATTAGTGATACATATAAATTTATAATTTTAACATGTCCTGCCGGTAAATACTATGCAGATCCCATAAAAGTATGGATTGAAACAAGCTATTTTAGAGCCGTGCATGGTGGCGTAGGCTTTGTAAAAGCCGCAGGAAATTACGGCCGCAGTTTATATCCCACCAAGCTAGCAGAAGCCCGAGGGTATAAACAAGTGTTATGGACAGACAGTGAAACCCATAGTTATTTTGAGGAAAGTGGTACAATGAATGTCATGTTTGTAATAGATGGAAAATTAATTACCCCGGCATTAAGCGATACCATTTTAGATGGTATTACCCGTAAAAGTGTATTACAATTGGCCAGGCATTGGAACATGCCCGTTGAGGAACGTAAAGTAAGTATACAGGAAGTTTTAGAGGCCATTTCAAAAGGAACCTTAACCGAAGTTTTTGGCTGTGGAACAGCAGCAACAATTGCTCAAATAATTGGAATTGGCTACAAAACGGATTATTATGAATTAAAACCTGTTGCAGAGCGTACGTTTTCTACTAAAGTTGATGAAACGCTTCGAAAAATCCGCAAAGGATTAATGCCCGATCCCTTTGATTGGATGTTACCGGTTTAAATCAAATGTGGGAAAGCCACCGCATAGTTTATTTTAAATATTTATTTTGGATTATAACAATTGGTATTCTGGGCCTGCGCTTAGGTTTATTAAATGCCTACCAACTCACCTATGATGAATGCAGCGCTTTAGAACGCAGCGTATTTAATACATGGCATTCGTTTTGGAATAATGCTGTTAAACCAGACGCGCATCCCTTTTTATTACAGGCATATACTGTTTTTATAGTTAACCTCTTTGGCTATTCTGCAGCGGCACTCAAATTGCCTATACTTTTGCTAAGCATTTTAAATGTGTTTTTAGCATTTAAATTGGGTGAACGTATATATACCGGCAGTGGTTATATATTGTCGGCATTTTTTACAGCCTCTTTTATAATTGTTTATTATGCCCCTATTGCCCGAATGTACACGCCGGGCTTAAGTTTTACGTTAATACTCATTTTAACCAGTTTAAATTGTATTAAACAAGAGCCTATTCATTGGAAAACCGGTTTGTTATGGATTTTTAGTGCTTGGGCACTGGTAAGTACCCACCATATGGGCATTCTGTTATTAATAACATTAATTCCAATGCTGGCTTTTAAAATTTCAAAATCTAACCGAAAGACATTTGGCCTCATGCTTGCTATAACACTTTTATTGTATGCGCCACAATTACCAGTTACCTGGGTGCAATTACATCATGCGGGCATAGGCCCAGCGCAAGGTGGCTGGCTAGACCCACCACATTGGAGTATGATAATAAAATGGATACTGGTATTTTTAGGCACGGGTTATGCGGCTTGGTTTTTGGGTGCGTTAGCCCTTTGGATGTTTTGGAAAAGCCGCCATCATATTTCGATGTTTATTGTCCTGCTGGGTTTTGTTTTAGCAGTTATAAATGTTTTGGTAATTTATTTATATTCCATATGGTTAGCGCCCATAATGCAATTTTCAGTATTAGTATTTAGCGGCATTGGATTTTTAATGATATGGGCGGCATGTACCAAAGGATTTAGCGAGAATTCATTAGTTATAATGGGTTTGTTGGTACTTGGTATTTTAGCAATACAAACGTTTTATGTAAAGGCCATCTATCCGCAACATTTAAAATCAGCATATGAAGAACCCTATAGTATTTTAAAGCAAAACCATACAAAAGGAGTTTCGGCTTTATTTTGTAATTCTGAACCTTTTATACATACTTTATTCATTTCAAAATATAATTTAAAAAACCAACATTTTTTTCCGGTAGCGCAAAATGCTGATATGCGAGCAAAAGAAATTTGGCTGGCACAACAAAAAACACCATACATCTTAGTAGCTTCACCTTTTCCAGTTGAATTAGAACGTATAAAACAATACTATCCCTACGTTGTAACGCATCATGAAACTGCTGCCGTTAATTGGTATTTAATGTCACGCCAGGCGCAACACTCAAAACACAATATATATAATACCGTATTTACAGAAAACTGGCCTCAATTTACAAGTGGTACTATTACGTCTAATCAAATACAGCAACAAAACACTTTTAATGCCGAATTTCCTCTTGCCATACAATACAATTATAATACGCGTTCACTTAAGGAAGGCGATGTGCTGTTTGCAAAAGCTATAACCGATACTACAAGTGATACGTTTCTGGAATTATGTATTGCGGTTAAAGCAAAATCAAATACCATTGCTTACGCTTCCGCAAATGGTATAAATGGTAAAATCCTTACGCAATTGTATATTGGGCCTTGGATACAAACCTATAAGGGTGATACACTTACTGCATCGGTTTATTTTTGGAATAAAAATTTTAAGACGCATGCATTAAAACAATTACGTATTTCACAGATTCAGTATTGGCCCCAACATTGGACTATGTGGGATTAATTATTTTAACATTTTGTAATGCTGTATACAATTCCAAAGTGTAAATATATATCCTTGATTTTTATATCCAAACTGTTCATAAAACGTTACTGCAGTATCGCGCGCATTAAGATGTAAAAACTTTAGTTTTAGTTTTAATGCTTCGGCCTCAAGTTGTAAAATTAATCCGGCGCCTAAACCGGTTTTTTGAAATTTAGGGCTTACGGCCATATAACGTATTTGACCTGTAAGGTTATCACATATATGTAATCGGCCACAAGCCACCATTATAGAATCAATATATGCAACGGCATGTATGGCATCAGCATCGGTATCATCCATAGCACTGGATAGGGGTTGATTCCAAGGTAAACGTAAAACCTGATACCGCAATTCAATTAGGTGTTTATACGAAGCATTCGTATTGCCTTTAAAAGTATACCAACGGGGTTTATTCATACCGAATTGAAAAGGGCAGGGAGGTTATGTATGAAATTTTATTTACTGATTCATATCCTATTGCTAATGATGGTTGATGATTTTGCAAGGCTTCCTGTACCGTATATACTTGCCCAATGGGTACATATAGCTCTAAGGCTTTTTGTGTAATATAAGGCGCCTTAAATTTTAAAAACCGGGCTTTAATAATTTTATCTAAGGATTTACGGTGTTTAACCCGCAGTATATTGGTTTTAAAACGTGCTTGCTTCGTTAAGGATACACATTTTAATAGTTTGCATAAATGTATAAACTGAAAATCGTTTCCAATAGCCGGTATAAACCATTTTAAATCCTTGCTTAAATAACAACCGCCATAGGGTGCTATGGAGGCATGTTGATTGGTATTAATAGGCTCAGCGCCTCGATGTTGCAAAATGCTGTACGCGCTGTGGTTTAAACTTGATATAGCTGAATCTAATAAACTTGCTCTAATTTCACAGCCCCGCTTGTATTTATACCGGTGTAACAGTGCCAATAAAACTGCCTGTTTTAAATGGTGCCCGCACATGATATCAATAAGTGCAATGGGTAGTTTTTGAGGATGTTTATCTGATTTTCGGTTAAGCCACATCCAACCACTTTCGGCCTGAATTAAAGCATCAAATGCCGGACGTTCGGGTGTATTTAAAAAACCACGAACGGAAACAAAAATACAATGCGGCTTTAAAGCTTTAATATGCTTGTAGCTTAGTTTTAATTGTTGCTCTTGTTTTGGACTTAAATTACTCAAAACGATATCTGCCGATTTGATATAGGTTTTAAGGCTTGAAAAATCTTTAGCATTTTTTAAATTTAATTTTAAATGAGATTTAAATCGGTTTACCGACCAGTAATAGTCACTAAATTCTGCGTTGGGGTCTTCTTTACTGGTTTTCCAGTTTCGGGTTATATCGCCTCCGTTTTTTAAAGACTCTATTTTTAATACTTCAGCACCCAGTTCAGCTAAAAAAAATCCCACTGAAGGTCCAGCCAAAACGGATGCCAGTTCAATAACCCGTATGCCATGCAATGGTTTAGGGTTGGTTTTCATAATTAATGGTGATGTCCGTGGGGTCCATGCACATGTCCGTGGGCTAATTCTTCATCTGTTGCTTTGCGAACATCAAGAACCCGACCTACAAAATGTAAACGCTGGCCTGCTAACGGGTGATTAAAGTCCATTTTTACATGTGATGCAGAAATTTCAGTAACTACACCTTCAAGGGGCTGTCCATTGGCATCATTCATTTCAATGCGATTACCAACAAAAACCCGATCGGTATCAAAAACGCCATCAACCTGAAATATCTGTTTTTCAAGATTAACATGATACTCATTTTCATAGTGGCCATAAGCATTTTCAGCTTCTATATAAAAATCAAAAGGATCGTTTACAGCTTTATCTTTTAACTGAAGTTCAAATTCGGGTAACACGCCATGATGTCCGTATAAAAACACAAAGGGATGTTTAATATCGGTTTGTTCTACAAGCGTTTCAGGCTGATTTAAAGTATTGGCGCTGAGTGTGTATTCAACACTTACAACATAATCGGTAGTAATTTTCATAGGTTAAATTAAACAATTATTTCCAATGCAATTTTAAAAATTCAGATATAGCCACCGCACTATTAAAAAGCTCACGCTTGCCAGCTAAAAAAGCGCTAATATCACCGTTTTGTTCACTTACAACCAGGGCAATGGCATCTGTACGTTCGGTAATTCCGGCTGCAGCCCGATGCCGTGTGCCGGTTTGTTCAGAAAGATCTGTGCGCTCGGTCATGGGTAAAATACACCGCGCCGCAATGCAATGCATGCCATGTAATATTAATGCACCATCATGAAAGGGTGCGTTTTTATAAAATACAGTTTCTAAAATTAAGGGCGATAGTGTACATTGAAATACTAAACCTGTTTCTTCAAATTCGGCTAAATCGGTTTGTCGTTTTAAAACAATTAAAGCACCGGTTTTTTGATTTGATAATTGTATTAATGCATCAGAAATTATAGAAATGGTATGTTGCAATCGCTGCACGGGCTCTTGGGTATTCCATTTTAAAATGGATTTCCAGGCATTTTTATCCCAAATGTTTTGCGAACCCAAATGAATTAAAAACCGACGAATTTCTTGTTGAAAAACAACAATCCACGCAATAACACCAACGTCAATAAAACGGTTTAAAAGACTTGAAAATAAGTGTAAGGAAAAAGTGCGGCTTAGAATATATAAAATGTAAATAATACCAAACGCAATAAATATCCTTAATGCTGACGAACCTTTAAAAAAGGTATACGAAAAGTAAAAAACTAAAGCTACCAGTATGATATCCAGCGCATCACTAAAGCCAAAATGTAAAAAACTCATACAGATTTTTTAAGCTCTAAATATAACTCATGAATTAAACCGTCAGACAGTCCAACTTGGGGCACAAACATGCGTTCGATACGTGCCTGCTTCATTATACTTAAATAAATTTTAGCTGCATGCACAATTACATCCGCGCGGTCTGGCTTCAGATGAAGGCGTTCAATACGTTCCTGAATGCTAAGCGTATTTAAACTTTCATGTGCATGTTTAAGTTTTTCAAAACTGATATACTGTGCCTCGCGCTTGCCGTACATTTTAAATATTTTATTGATATTTCCTCCCGATCCAATAGCGCTAATGCTATCAATGGTTTTTGTGGCATCCTTAATCCAATCTTTCATTTGTTCCCAACTTGATTTGGGTACTTTTTCAAGCAAGAGTCTAACGGTTCCAATATTAAAGGAGTTTGATGCAAAAATTGCATTTTGATGATATAGTGTAATTTCCGTGCTACCTCCTCCAACATCAATATACATGTACGATTGTTTGGGATTTAATTGTTCCTCAATATGATTTTCAAATACCATTCGCGCTTCTTTTTTGCCATCAATAATCTCAATAGTAATTTCAAAATCCCTATAAATTTCTTGTATTATAAGGTTTCCATTTTCGGCATCTCGCATGGCGCTGGTAGCTACGGCCTTGTAATGGCTTACGTCATATGCTTTCATCAGCGCTTTAAATCCCATAAGGGTATCCTTTAGTTTTTGAATTTTAACTTCGGAAATTAGCCCGGTTTTAAAAACATCTTCACCCAACCGTACTGGCATTCTAAATAATTCCTCCTTTGAAAAATAAGGTTTGCCGTCTACCAAGTATACCCGACTAATAAGAAGTCGTACGGCATTAGACCCAATATCTATTGCAGCTAAAATCATGTATGTAAATTTTGTTTTAGGTAATTGTAAACCGCATCTTGCGCGCGAACAGGTTTTTCATTTGGCTTTCGTGTTTTGTATACATTGCTTTGAAGCCTATTGAGAATGCGCACTTTGGTGTTGCCGCTCAATTGAATTTTTAAAATTTCTAATATTTGGGTTTTTATAGTTTGATCTGTAATGGGAACGGCAACTTCGCTGCGATGATCTAAATTTCTGCTCATCCAGTCGGCCGATGAAATAAACAATTTTTCTTTACCATTATGGTAAAAGTAAAACACACGCGTGTGCTCAAGATACTTATCAACTATACTTACTGCCTGAATGTGTTCAGACCAACCTTTTAATTCTGTAACCAGTGAGCATGCACCCCGAATAATTAAAGTAATTTTAACACCGGCTTGATGAGCTTTGTACAACAGTCGTATCATGTCGCGATCTACCAAGCTATTCATTTTTAATATGATTTCGGCAGGTTTACCGTGTTTTGCATAACGCATTTCGTCTTCTAAGAGGCCTGAAAACACAGACCGCATGTAAAACGGCGCCACAACAAGTTTTTTAAATTTTTGAATTTCAAAGTTATTTTCATAAAAATGAAATAAACGTTCAAGGTCTTCGCATAGTTGTGTGTTTGCAGTTAGTAATGCAAAGTCGGTATAAATGCGCGATGTTTTTTCATTAAAATTACCGGTTCCAAAATGAGCTATTCGGCTTGCCAAGGCTTTTGAGCGCGTTTTAATTAAAATCAGCTTTGAGTGTACTTTAAGACCAGGCACGCCATGAATTACACGAGCTCCTTCTTCTTGTAGTTTTCGGGCCCAGTACAGATTATTTTCTTCATCAAACCGGGCCTGTAATTCAATTAGTACAGTAACTTTTTTTCCATTTTTAATGGCATTAATTAGTGCATTTGCAATTTTAGATTGATTTGCAATTCTGTAAAGTGTTATTTTAATGGATTCAACTCTGGGGTCAATGGACGCCTCACGTAATAATGTAATAATGTGGTTAAAATGATGATACGGGTAATGCAACAACACATCGCGTTTTGTAACAATATCAATCATACTATCAAGTGCTGATTTAAATGCAGGATGGTGCAGGGCTTGTATTTTAGGATAATATAATTCGGGAATACCTAAATCGGGAAAGTTTATAAAATTTTTAAAATTATGATAACGGCCTCCGGGTATAGCATTATCCGTATTGGTCATGCCTAAACATTTAAAAATAAATTTAAGCATATCGGCAGGCATGGCTGAATCATAAACAAATCTTACAGGTTGGCCTTTTTTACGAGCTTTTAAACTGTTAGAAATTTTTTCAATCATACTTTTGCTCACGTCATTATCCACGTCAAGCTCGGCATCCCTTGTTAATTTAATATTAAAGGCATGTATAACCTGTAAGCCAAACACATTAAAAATGCGGTTGGCGCAATGCCGAATTACATCATCAACCAAAATGATGTATTGTTTTTTATCTATACTGGGTAATTGTACAAAGCGGCTAGATTCCGGAATTTCAATTAATGCATAGGATGTGTTTTTGCTTGCTGTAAGGGTTTTAAGTTTTAAAAACAAATAGCTTGCTTTGTCTTTTAAATAGGGAAAAGCACGGGGCGATTCTATTAATATTGGAAACAATAGGGTTTGCAGTTCGTTTTCAAAATAACTTGAAATATAGTGTTTGTGAGTTGCCGATAATTTTTTTTCATTAATTATATACACGCCGCTATGCGCAAGTTCGCGCAATAAACGTTTATAAATACTCTCAAATTGGTTTTGTTGCTGAATAACACGTTGCTGTAAATTTTTTAACAAAGCCAATGGGTCTTCGCCATAAATCAGTTTGGCCTTTTTGCCCAGTTTACTTAATCGTTTCACAGTTGCCACCCGTACCCTGTAAAATTCATCACGGTTATTACTAAATATGCCTAAAAATTTTAAACGTTCTATTAATGGCGTAGTGGGATCAGCAGCTTCTTGTAAAACGCGTTCATTAAATGACAACCAGCTTATTTCACGGTTTATATAGGGAATATAATGGGTTTTAGACATATTTATTTAGATGTTTTCCAGTAACATAAGGTTCCTTTTGTTTGCAATGCAGCGCTCCATGAATTGGTATTCCAAGATATTCCGGCAATGGCACTGGTAGGTAATTGCGTAATTGCAAAGGGAGTTAAAAACAATTGACATAATTCTAGTAAGCCCGGATTGTGCCCAATAATCCAAACTGTTTTAAAACGTTCCGGTATTTGGCTAAGGACGTTTAGCAATTGATTTAAATCTGCTAAATATAAGGATTCGGCAAATTTCACCTGCGTGTATGTGCATTGATGGATATTTTGAATACACGCCAGGGTTTCTCGGGTTCTTTGGGCGGAACTGCAAACAATCAAATCCGGTTTATCATAATTACGCAAATCAATACTTGTACATTGCAAATCCTTATAGGCACGTGGTTTTAGCCTGCGCTTATAATCCGTTTCTGCCTCCGCTTCAGCCTTGCCATGACGAATTATAAACAAGTTTTTGCTTGAGGCTGCAGTTTTGCTTATCATTGCTAAACGGTTATTTTATAAAATTACATAAACTTAATACATATGAAATCGCTTTTAAATGCTAAATGTCCACAGTGCGGCCATTTTTTTGAACTTAACGAATCGTTAAAGCAAGAAATTCGCGACCAACTAAAGCTTGAGGTACAGGAGTGGAAGGCCCGTAAAGAAGAAGAATTTAAAAAGCGTGAAGAAGAACAGCAGCTGCAAGTTAAAAAAACGCTGCAAGAACAGGAGCAGTTGCTAACGCAACAAATATCACAACGTTTAAGTTATACATATGAAAATGAAATAAAACTATTAAAAGACACCAACACCATTCAAAATGAGCGCTTAAAATCGGCTCAGCAGCGCGAATTAGAAATTTTAAAAAAAGAACAGGATATTATTTTAAAAGAACAGCAATTGCAAGTACAAATTCAGACAACGCTTAACAGCGAACGTTCAAAAATAATTGAACAGGCTCAAAAAACCGAAGAAGAAAAATCAGCATTAAAATTTAAGGAACTAGAAAAGCAGCGAGAAGATTATAAGCGTTTAGCAGAAGAAATGCAGCGTAAATTGGAGCAGGGTAGTATGCAGTTGCAGGGCGAAGTGATGGAGTTAGCCTTAGAAGCTTTATTGCGTAAATTTTTTCCTTTTGATCAGGTTGAAGAAGTACCCAAGGGCGTAAAGGGTGCCGATTGCATGTTGCATGTACGAAATGCCTTAGCACAGCCCTGCGGCACCATCATTTTTGAAAGTAAACGCACCAAACAATTTACGAACGATTGGATAGATAAATTAAAAGATGATCAGCGGTTAAAAAATGCTGATATAGCAGTTTTGGTAACAGAAGCCTTACCTAAAGAATACAAGCATATGAATATTTACAATGGTATTTGGGTTTGCACGTTTCAGGAGGTTAAACCTCTGGTAACTTTATTGCGTGATAGCCTGCTTCGTATTCACGCCGCACAAACTGCTCAAAACAACCGAGGCGATAAAATGCAAATGCTCTATGCCTATTTAACCTCTAATGAATTTAAACTTTGTATATCTGCTATTGCCGAGGGATTTAAAGATATTCGCGAAGGCATAACCCGCGAACGCATGCAAATGGAAAAGCACTGGAAAGAGCGTGAAAAGACATTAGATCGCGTGTTGCAGCAAACCATGCACTTTTATGGTTCGGTAAAAGGGATTGCAGGCAATGCAATTGATGATATACCATTATTAGATTAGCTTAAACGTAATAAGCCCAGCCGAAGGCATCGCCAAATTATTTCTGTATTTATTTTTTGGACCGTCCCGCTTTGCGTTCGACGTCTTTCGGGCTTCACAGGTTCGGTTTTTTAACCTGTGGTTAAAAGAACGCCCCTACAGCCGGCTGAGGCATTTT
>RFNG01000040.1 GCA_009927275.1 Sphingobacteriia bacterium
GGGTACTTAAAACAAAAGCCACTGATATTCTGTGGCTTTTTTGTTTAATATCTCAATGTGCTTAATTCAATTATCTAACTTCCTATGTTTATTTTAAAGATTCAACAATTTGAATTAAATCATTATTAACATAGAACACTTCTCTACCCCTCAGTTTTTGCTTTATGTAAGGTTGCGAAAATAGAGCCTGATTTAATACCATTGTAAACCTTTTTAATTTTGAATTGGCATATATATACGTTGCATTCATTTGAGTTAAAATCTCATCATTTTTTTTGATTGGTTATTTGCGATAATTATACTTTAGGTTTTACTGATGGCACTTCTACGCTTGTATTTAATAATACATAATAGATATGTATCTTAGATAAATGAAACCTCGTTACATTAGTTTTGCCATATTTTTATTAAACACGCTTCTTTCGGCTCAAAATTTTACACCCGTTAATACCACGCATTATAATTTTGATGCCATTGCTGAAAATACAACAGCCCTTGCCAATACCAGTGGCGCAATTGATGGTAGTGACTTTGTTATGCACAGCCAGGCCTATGCGGCGCTGTATTCAATGACTGTTGGCTTACCCAATTCAGGTATAATCAGCAGTGCAAACCGTACGTTTCAGTTGCAACCTTATAATCAAAACAATTGTTTGTATTTAACAGCAGGTCAATCGGATTCTATACTTTTAGTAACACCTGCAGCTTTTAATGCAGTTAATGTTTTAGGCTTTGCAACTGAGGGAAATGCAACCATGAATATTACACTTCGTTTTACCGATAACAGTACTCAAACTTATAATGGACTTTCTGTATTAGATTGGTTTTCGGGTGCAGGTTCTATTTACAGTAATTTTGGCAGGGTGGGGCGTACCACAGGTATTATTGCAAATCCGCCAAATGCACCGCACTTATATCCACATGTTTTAGTTTTAAATTGCCCAAACCGCATTAAGCTTATTAAATCTATTCGTATTTTAAATACTAGTGCAAACCCGCGGATTTGTATGTTAGCTGTTTCTGGAAATTCCGGACCGCTGACTTACAGTGTTCAGGGCGACCCAGTAACTTGCCCCGGTGGTACTAATGGAACTGCAACAGTAACGGCCATTGGTGGCATTGGGCCTTATACCTACAATTGGTCAACCCAACCAGTTCAAAGCGGAAGCACTGCTGTAAATTTAAGTGCCGGCCCCTATAGTTTTACAATTGCAGATGCGGGTGGATGTACAAGCAGTGGAAGTGTTGTAATAAGCCAAACAAATAGCATTGTACCCCCACTCTTTGTGTCATCAAATGGCACTGCGGTTTGTGCTGGAAACACCATAGCATTAGCCGTTTCAGGTGCGAGTACGTATACATGGAGTACCGGAAGCAATGCTCAATTAATTATTTTAACACCTACAGCCTCAGGTGTATATACCGTATGTGGTCCTAATCCTAATAACTGTATTGCCAGTGGCTCTATTTTTATACAGGTTAATTCCTTACCACAGCCCAGTATTAGCAATTTACTAAATGGACATTGTATAAATGCGCCTGGATATAGTTTAACCATGCTTCCGGGTTCTGGTGTTTTAAGTGGTCCCGGCATTCAAAACAGTGCAGTATTTCAGCCTAGCTTATTGAGTGTGGGAATTACTACACTTAGTTTTAGTTATACAAATACCAATGGCTGTGCGGCCACGGTTATATACAGTACGCAGATTTTTGCATTACCACAAGTAAGCGTGGCAATAAATCCCAGTATGTTATGTAACACCAGTGTGCCATTTACTTTAACGCCTTTTGGAATACCCAGTGGTGGTCTATTTACAGGTACTGGTATTAGTGGTATAGTTTTTAATCCACAAGTTACTGGTGTTGGTACTCACAGTATAAATTATACTTACAGCGATGCAAATGGATGTTCTAATTCTGCAACTACCGCTGTGCAGGTGCATTCGCTGGCAGCACCCAGTGTTAGTATTTCCAAAACATTTTATTGTATTAATGCTGCAAATGTAAATCTTGGAGGCATTCCCACAGGCGGTCAATTTTCTGGACCGGGCACCACAACTGCAGGTGTTTTTAATCCGGCATTGGCAGCTGCTGGACAACATACACTTGTTTATACCATAACATCGGGACCCTGCCAGGCCTCGGCATTTAAAACAGTTACGGTTAGCACGTGTAGCGGAATTGAAGCAACCTCCACTATACATTTAAAATGGCAATATTTACAATCACGTAATTGCCTTGAGTATTACAGTACCTCACCCTGTTATTACGAAATTTATTCTATTACAGGTAACTGTGTAGCAAAAAACCAAACAACACAAACCCATGGTTATATTGAACTTAATGATTTTGAGTCCGGTTGCTATTTACTTAAATTTGAAAGCACATCAAAACAAGGGACGTACCGTTGGTGTAAGGAAAACTAAATTATAAAGAGTTTTTAATACGTATTAATTTTAATGTTTTTGAAAATGTACTTTTTTAGATTAATTTTTAATTTAATTTTTTTAATATGTATTTAGC
>RFNG01000126.1 GCA_009927275.1 Sphingobacteriia bacterium
CGTTAGTTGTTGATACGGTACTTACAAAAGAATACGTTGCCGATATTCATTCTCTGCAAAACGTTGAGATTCGTGCAAGAGTAAAAGGTTATATCGAGTCAATTCATGTTGATGAAGGAAAACAAGTAAAAGCAGGGCAAGTTATTTTTTCTATTGCCAGTAGCGAATATCAACAGGAATTATCTAAAGCAAAGGCTTTGCTAAAAAGTGCTATTGCTGAAGCGAAGCAAGCTGAATTGGATTTAAAAAACGTACAGTTGATGCTTGATAAAAACGTGGTTTCTAAAACCGAATTGGAAATGGCGCAATCTAAATTGGAAGCTGCAAATGCGAAAGTTGAGGAAGCAAAATCAAATGAAGCACAAGCCGCATTAAATCTTTCTTATACACAAATAAAAGCCCCTTTTGACGGCATCATTAACCGCATTCCTAATAAAGTTGGTAGCCTTATAGATGAAGGTACTCTGCTAACAACAATATCAAATAACAAAGAAGTATATGCTTATTTCAACGTGTCGGAAAGAGAATATCTCGATTACATTTCAGAGAAAAATACAGAAGCTAAAAATGAGGTAAATCTTATTCTTGCTAATAGTCAATTATATCCGATAAAAGGAGCAATAGAAACGGTAGAAGGAGAATTTGATAAAACTACCGGAAACATTGCTTTCAGAGCAAAATTTGCAAATCCAAACGATGTTTTAAAACATGGATCAAGTGGCAAAATTCTTATAAAAACAGAATTGAAACAAACAATGATCATTCCACAAAAATCAACTTTTGAAATTCAGGAAAATACATACGTGTACACGTTTGATAACAACAATGTCATCCGCATGAAAAGTGTTGTTCCAAAATTCAGAATACATAATTTGTATGTTATTGAATCAGGTCTTACAGTTAATGATAAAGTTCTTTATGAAGGAATTCAATTGGTAAAAGAAGGGGATAAAATTGATTCTCGAATCGTTGCGCCAAAAGAGGCATTCTCAAGTCTTAAATAATATCTGTTTAACTAAAAAGAAAAAATATGCTAAACAAATTTATTCATAGACCAGTTCTATCTGTCGTAATTTCCCTAATAATTACATTATTAGGATTACTTGCTGTCAACCTCTTACCGATGGCGCAATTCCCAAGTATAGCACCTCCTGAGGTTAACGTTACTGTTGAGTACACGGGAGCAAATGCCGAAACCGTTGCAAAATCTGCACTTGAACCATTAGAGCGAGCAATTAATGGAGTTCCAGGTATGAAGTATATGTCATCCGATGCAGGTAACGATGGTGTGGGAGTAGTTCAAATCATTTTTGAAGTTGGAACCAATCCGGACATTGCGGCTGTAAATGTCCAAAACAGAGTTGCATCCGTTATGGGAGCTTTACCACCGGAAGTAATTAAAAACGGGGTTAAAATTGCCAAAGAAGAAAATAGTATGCTGATGTATTTAAACATATACAGCAAAGATTCTACTATGCAAGAAAAATTTCTTTACAATTTTACAGACATAAACATCCTATCAGAATTAAAGCGCATCAAAGGTGTTGGATTTGCTGATATTTTAGGTGCTAAAGAATACGCTATGCGTATTTGGCTTAAGTCTGATAAAATGCTTGCCTACAATATTTCAACAGGCGATGTAATGGATGCTCTCGCTAAGCAAAACGTAGAAGCCGCTCCCGGTAAAGTAGGTGAAAGTTCAGAGAAAAAAGCACAAGCACTGCAATACGTACTTAGATACACTGGAAGATTTAGCACTAAGGAAGCTTATGAAAAAATTCCAATTCGTGCAAATGAAGACGGAAAAATACTGAGAATAAAAGATGTTGCTGATGTTGAATTTGGAACAACGTATTTTGATGTAGAAGCTAAATTAAATGGAAAGCCAGCTGCATCAATTATCATTAAGCAATTACCGGGTTCTAATGCCAGCGATGTTATTAAAGATATTAAGGAACGTTTGAAGGAAATTAAAGAAACTACATTCTTAAATGGAATGGATTATGAAATCAGTTACGATGTTTCACGTTTCCTCGATGCTTCAGTACATGAAGTATTAAGAACTCTAATCGAAGCCTTTTTACTAGTATCATTAGTTGTATTTATTTTTTTACAAGATTTTCGTTTAACAATAATTCCTGCAATTGCAGTTCCTGTTTCGCTAATTGGAACATTGTTTTTTATGCAATTAATGGGCTTCTCATTAAACTTAATTACTTTATTTGCTTTGGTTCTCGCCATTGGTATTGTTGTAGACAACGCAATAGTAGTAGTTGAAGCTGTTCATGCTAAAATGGAAGAATCAGGAATTAGTCCTATGAAAGCGACTGAAAGAGCAATGCGAGAGATTAGCGGTGCTATTATAGCAATTACCTTAGTAATGTCTGCGGTATTTATTCCTGTATCATTTATGTCAGGGCCATCAGGGATTTTTTATCGTCAGTTCTCTTTAACAATGGCAATTGCGATTGTTCTATCGGGTGTAATCGCTCTAACCTTAACTCCTGCACTATGTGCTATGCTTTTAAAAAATCATCATGGCGAAAAGAAAAAAGATAATTGGTTAACAAGATTTTATGCTAAGTTCAATAATTGGTATAACAATCTTTCATCTAGGTATCAACGACTGTTGGATGTTATAGCCAATCGCAGATCTGTTACATTTATCTCTTTGATTTTTTTCTGCGTTGGAACCGGAATATTTACAAAGTTTGTTCCTTCTGGATTTATACCGAATGAAGATCAAGGAACTTTCTATGCAAGTATTACTGCACCATCGGGATCAACGCTTGAGAGAACCAAAGCAGCTGTGGATGCTGTGCAAAAAGCTTGTCAGGGTGTTGATGCAATAGAGTCTGTTTCGTCTTTAGCAGGAACAAATATCTTATCGGATGGAACAGGAGCAACTTATGGAACTTGTTTAATTAATTTAAAAGATTGGAGCAAGCGAAAAGAATCAGTTGATGATGTTATTGACCTCTTAATTGAGAAAACCAAAAATATCAAAGATGCTAAAATCGAATTCTTCCCTCCACCAGCTGTACCGGGTTATGGTAACGCCAGCGGATTCGAGTTAAGATTATTAGACAGAACGGGAAATGGAGACTTTAAGAGAATGGAAGAAGTGAACAACCAATTCATTAAGGACTTAGTTGAAAGACCAGAAATTAAAAATGCGTTTTCAATTTTTGATGCAAGTTTCCCTCAGTATCTTTTACATTTTGATTTAGATAAAGCAGCTCAAAAAGGAGTTACAGTTACAGATGCGATGAGTTCACTACAAACTCTAATAGGAAGTGAATATGCAACAAATTTTATCCGCTTTGGGAAAACCTACAAGGTAATGGTGCAAGCTTTACCGGAATACAGAGCAAAGCCCGAAGATATTTTAAAACTGTACGTAAAAAATGATAAGGAGGAAATGGTTCCTATGTCAGCTTTCCTTGACATAGAGCGAGTGTATGGCTTGGAACAATTAACTCGCTATAACACCTTTCCATCAGCTGAGTTAAATGGCGAAGCAGAAGATAGTTATAGTAGTGGCGAAGCAATTAAAGCCATTCAGGAAGTTGCTAAAACCAAGTTACCAAAAGGCTACACGATTGATTGGGCAGGAATTTCGAGAGATGAAGTTTCTGCAGGTAACGAAGCAATTATCATTTTCATTATTTGTTTGTTGTTCGTCTACTTGTTGTTAGCAGCACAGTATGAAAGCTTCTTGTTACCATTACCTGTTATTCTTTCTTTACCAACAGGAATCTTCGGTGCGTTTTTACTTCTTATGGTTATGGGATTAGAAAACAACATCTATGCTCAGATCGCAATGATCATGTTGATTGGTTTGTTAGGTAAAAATGCAATCTTAATTGTAGAATTTGCAACCCTGAGACATCGGGAAGGTAAAACTCCTTTGCAAGCAGCTATAGAAGCAGCAACAGCACGTTTAAGACCTATCCTTATGACATCGTTTGCGTTTATTGCAGGGCTAATTCCTTTGATGTTTGCTTCAGGAGCGGGCGCTTTGGGTAACAGAACAATTGGTTCTGCATCAGCAGGAGGAATGTTATTCGGAACTGTGTTCGGAGTTATTGTCGTACCCGGATTATATGTTGTATTTGCCACAATTGCTGAAAAGTATGTTAAGAAAGGAAGTAAAGAAGAAAAAGCATTAACTGAAGACATTTAGACTATGAAGAACTTTAAAAATATCTTAACAATTTGCACTTTAGCCTTGTTCATCTTTGCTACAAGTTGTAAAACATCTAAGCCGCTAGAAAATAACTCAATTAAAAACATGCCTGTATCCTTTTCTGACGGAAAGGATACAGCTAATTCTGCAAACATAAATTGGAAGCAGTATTTTACTGACCCTAATTTGGTAGAACTAATTGATGTTGCTTTAAAAAATAATCTCGACCTATCTATTGCACTTCAAAAAATGGAGGCTTCAAAAGCTTATGTACGCTCAAGTAAAGGAGCTTTATTTCCAAGTGTAAATGCAAACGCAAATTACTTAGGTCGAAGATTCGGTTACTACACAATGGATGATGCGGGTAATAGAACAACTGAAATAGAACCCGGAAAAATTATCCCAACCTACTTGCCCGATTATTACATGGGTTTACAAGCATCATGGGAAATTGACCTGTGGGGGAAATTGAGAAATAAAAAACGTGCTGCATTGGCAAGATATTTATCAAGTGTGGAAGGTAAAAATCTTGTCATCACCAATCTTATTGCTGAAATTGCCAATGCGTATTATGAATTACTGGCATTAGATAATGAGTTGGATATCATTCGTGAGTCAATTAAAATTCAACAGAGTGCATTCGATTTGGTGTCTGTTCAAAAGGAAGCCGGAGTTGCAAATGAATTGGAAGTTAAACAATTTGAAGCGCAATTGAATAGCTCAAAGGCTTTGGAATATGAAACATTACAAAACATTACCGAAGTTGAAAACCAAATTAATTTTTTATTGAACCGTTATCCTCAAACGATCAAACGTGAAAAAACAGATTTCAGTAAGCCTTTAAGTATTGTTCCAAACACTGGTATTCCTTCTGATTTATTAAAAAATAGACCTGATTTGAGACAAGCAGAATATGAGTTGATTGCATCAAAAGCAGATGTAAAAGCAGCCAAAGCAGCATTTTACCCTAATTTGAATATCACAGGCATGTTAGGTTTACAGGGGTATAAAGCTGTTCTGTTGCCTCAATCTCTAGCTTATACTGCTGCCGGAGGATTGATAGCCCCTCTTCTAAATCGAAATGCTATAAAAGCTGAGTTTAAATCAGCAAATGCAGCACAACAAGAAGCCTTATTTAATTATCAAAAGGTAATTTTAAACGGCTACATTGAAGTTTACAATGAGTTAGCTAAGATCCGAAATTTGGAGAAGATTCAGGAATACAAATCAAATCAGGTAACATCTTTAACTCAGGCAATAGATGCTTCTTCTGTGCTATTTAAAACAGGTAGAGCCAATTATATTGAGGTATTATTAGCTCAACAGAACTCTTTGAACTCAAAAATTGAATTGATTAGCGTTAAACAACTCCAATATAGCGCACTTGTAAATATTTATAAAGCACTTGGAGGCGGTTGGAAATAAACTCCAGTCTTATAGATTTTCTAATTTTTAGATTATCTTTGAGCTGATAATACTTTTTGAATTTGTACCAAATAAATAGAGCCCTCCTAGGAGGGCTTTTTTATAAGTTCGAATTTCAGGCGCTTAGGGTATCCGAGGGAGAGTATTCATTAGCGTTCTAATTGCTTGAAAATCATCTAAAAAGTTCGATATTTGCAATCCGTA
>RFNG01000058.1 GCA_009927275.1 Sphingobacteriia bacterium
CAAACCGTTAACCGCGATAGGGATACGAAGGGTTTAGTTCATTGCGCAGCAATAACCGAACAAGGCGAGCCCGAAGAAGCCCGGGCCTACAAGGCATCGCCCTAATAATAATTCAAACACATAAACCCTAACAAAAGGCATCGCTCAAATCAAAATAAAACAAACGCGATAGGGATACGTAGGGTTTAGTTCATTGCACAGCAATAACCGAGCAAAGCGAGCCCGAAGAAGCCCGGGCCTGAAAGGCATCGCCCAAATAAAAATAAACCATAGGATAAGCCCACACATAACCTAATTAACATACAATAATAACTGATATTACTTAAGCATATAGGTACAAAATCAACTTATATTTACAGTTTGTTTATTATATGAGTACAGCTTTAAAACCTATTAAAAGTGCCTTAATTTCTGTATATTATAAAGAGGGCTTGGCGCCTGTTGTAAATGCCTTGCACCAACAGGGTGTAAGCTTATACAGTACGGGAGGCACGCTTGAATTTATAACACAAATGGGTGTGCCGGTTGTTGCGGTTGAAAACTTAACTGCCTACCCTGAAATATTTGGGGGCGGGTTAAAACGCTGCATCCAGCTATTTTTGGTGGCATATTAAACCGCCGTGATCACGCACAAGATCAGCTGCAAAAACAGGAGCATGGCATTACCGATATAGATTTAGTAATTGTTGACCTTTATCCCTTTGAAGAAACCCTGGCTTCGGGCGCGCCCGAAACAGATATTATTGAAAAAATTGATATTGGCGGTATTGCGCTGATACGGGCTGCGGCTAAAAACTTTAACGATGTGTTAATTGTCTCATCACGCATGCAATATTCCGATTTATTGCACCTTATTAAAAATCAGGGTGCCGCCAGCAGTTTAAGTGAGCGTAAGCATTTTGCAAACTGGGCGTTTTCTGTAACCTCGCACTACGACACACAAATTTTTAAATACTTTAACCGCAGTTCGCCATTACAGCAGTTTAAACACAGTATTACCGAGGCGCATGTTTTGCGGTATGGCGAAAATCCGCATCAAAAAGGAGTGTTTTATGGCGACTTAAATGCCATGTTTACACAACTAAGCGGCAAGGCCTTATCGTATAATAATTTATTGGATGTGGATGCTGCTGTTGCCCTTATGGCTGATTTTACCGCACCCAGCTTTGCTATTTTAAAACATAACAATGCCTGTGGTTTTGCCACACGCGATACCATTTTACAGGCCTATACCGATGCATTAGCGGCCGACCCGGTTTCAGCATTTGGGGGCATTTTAATAACCAACCGCCCGGTGGATTTACAAACCGCAAAAGCCATGCACGCGTTGTTTTTTGAAGTTGTTATTGCGCCGGCCTTTGATGCAGAAGCCGAAAACCTGTTGCGCAGTAAAACCAACCGTATTTTATTAGTACAACATCCCGTTACCCTTTGTACCACCTCGTTTAAAACCCTGCTTAATGGTGTGATTGAACAAGATAAAGATCTTAAAACCGAGGGATTATCAGAAATGCAGGTTGTTACGCACAAACAACCCCATACAGCCGAGTGGAACGATTTAAAGTTTGCCAATATATTGGCTAAACATACCAAATCCAATACAATTGTTTTGGCTAAAAACAATCAATTACTGGGTAGCGGCACCGGACAAACCTCGCGTGTAGACGCCTTAAAACAGGCTTTGGCAAAAGCCCGAAGTTTTAATTTTAATTTAGAGGGGGCTGTAATGGCCAGCGATGCTTTTTTTCCCTTTGCCGATTGTGTAGAAATTGCTTACGAGGCAGGTATTCGTGCGGTTATTCAGCCCGGCGGATCTATTAAAGACAAAGACAGTATTGCCTTTTGTGATGCCCACGACATGGCAATGGTGTTTACCGGCTTTAGGCACTTTAAACATTAAGCCTACTGCCTTGTGTTTTAAGCTTGCGTTTTTACTAAAAATTAAATTATGCCTTTATAGCCGTGCTGGTTATAGGTATTAAAGGCTATAATTCTGCTGGTTTCTCCAAAAATAAGTTATTAACAAATTATCATTATATTTGTGGTCCCCTTATATGTTTGAGATTCTTAAAAATTTTGAAGCCAAGTTTGGCGGACTTAAAAAAAAGGGCCTTCGCATTGAAGGCTTAAGCATGATTGATCCCAAGCGTAAAAAACACGTAATTGTTATTTGCAAGCCGTTTTTGTTTGATAACCGTCAATTGCCTAAAACCTATGAAGGGCTAGATATTAAAGCAAAAATTGCAGGTGGACTGCCCGAAGAATTTAAGTCTACCAAAAACAATAAACCGGCTTATGTTTGGGCGCCTCAGCATTTTGAATTATTTGTTGACCGTTGTGCTCCCGAAATAAAAGAGCGCCTTGGAAACCCTAAAATGTCTCGTAAAGAGATGCTTGATGCCCTGGCTTTTGGAGATTTTGAGGCGCATAAAAAAAAGGCAAAACAGTTAATGACAGAAGGTAAAGTGCCGCCCTTTAAATTAAATTAAAGATAAAGTGGCAATAGTTCATTAAGGGTTTACTATTGTTGCTTTGGTTGAGAAAGCCGGTTGGTTACCGGCTTTTTTTGTGTTCTATTATTTCAAGTACGGTTCTAAAGGCCAAGCAGGTCTCACCAAAATGGGATTGGTGATCGGCCTGTAGTGCCGGTGCAAATTGCTTTTGATAACGTTCGTACTGTGCCATTTCGTTAAAGCTGTACTGTACAATAAAGGTGGTGTACTCATCATCCTGCTGTTGTGCATGATGTAGTTTAGATAATTGAGCCGACTGAAAACAGGTGGTGGCCAAAACGGCATCCATATGCCCTTTAAGCATATACGAGGTCCATTTTAGGGTTAACGATTTGGGCACTTGAACCGATACATTATATACGTACATAAAACAAAATAATAAAGCAAAAGTATACCTTTGCACAACAAAAACCATGGATTTTATATCGGACTTACGCTGGAGGGGATTATTGCACGGTATGGTGCCTGAAACCGAAACCTATTTAAAATCGGGTATGGCCATTGCCTACATTGGTTTTGACCCCACGTCGGATGCCTTGCACGTGGGTAGCCTTTCGCAGCTTATTACCTTAATGCGCTTTCAGCGTGCGGGCCATAAACCTATTATTTTAGTGGGCGGCGCAACGGGATTGGTGGGCGACCCCAGTGGTAAAAATGCAGAGCGCACATTACTTGATGCGTCTACATTACAACATAATATTAAATGCATAACCACTCAGCTTCAACAATTTTTAAATTTTACGGATGGGCCCAATTGTGCTTTGCTGGTTAATAATGCCGACTGGATGTTAAACATCTCGTTTATTGATTTTATTCGCGATGTGGGCAAGCATTTAACCATAAATTATATGATGGCTAAAGATTCTGTAAAAAACCGCATGGAGCAGGGCATGAGTTTTACTGAATTTAGCTATCAATTAATACAGGCCTATGATTTTTTACACTTATATACTACCCAAAACTGCGCCCTCCAAATGGGCGGATCCGATCAGTGGGGAAATATGACCAGCGGTACCGAGCTTATTCGGCGGCGCTTGGGCAAATCGGCGTATGCGCTAACCACCGAGCTTATTACCAAACAAGACGGTACTAAATTTGGTAAAACCGAAAAGGGCACAATATGGCTTGATGCCCACAAAACATCGCCCTATGCCTTTTACCAATATTGGTTAAATAGCAGCGATGCCGATGCGCAAAAATGGATACGCTATTTTACCTTTTTAAATGCTGATGACATTGCAGCGCTTGAACAACTGCATGCCGAAAACCCCGGAGGACGGCCTATACAAAAAGCATTGGCGCGCGAAATAACCGTTTTGGTACATGGCCAAAAAGCCTATGAACAATCGTTAAAGGCCGCTGAGGTATTATTTACCAATGATTGGTCGGTGCTTGAAACTTTTGAGGAGTCTTTGTTTTTAAGCCTTTTTGAGGGTTTACCGCAGGCTCAAATTACGCAAGAACAGTGGCAACGGCTTGATGTATTGACTTTTTTAACTGAAGCTACGACATTAATGCCCGGAAAAAATAAAGTTCGGCAATTAATTCAAGGTGGCGGATTGCGCTTAAATAAACATAAGGTTACTGCTGAAAATTATGCTGTATCAGAAGCCGGCTTAATACGAAAGCAGTATGTTATTGTACAAAAAGGCAAAAAAGAATTTTTACTTTGTAAACTTTCTGAACATGGCGCTGCGTCAATCCCAACAGCTTAAGCTCACACAAAAGTTTTTACCGCAACAAATTTTAATGATGCGTTTGTTGCAATTGCCTGTATTAGCACTTGAAGATCGTATAAAAGAGGAGCTGGTTGAAAATCCTGCGCTTGAAGAGCGTGACACCGATACCGAAAGCCCTTCTATGGAGGACGGACAGATGGCAGATGAGGCTGGTGGCACAGATGAGGTGGATTTTGAAAATGATGTAGATTTTGAAGAGTTTATGGATGATGACGCGCGTGATTTATATAAATACGATACAGGGTATGCGCCCGAATCGGCAGGAGTATTTGAGCCTTCAGGACAAAGCGCGCAGCCGGTGTTTCAGTATTTAACAGATCAGGTCCATTTATTGCAACTGGATTCCAATGAGGCTTTTATAGCAGAATACATCATTGGGAGTCTTGATGAGGATGGATATTTGCGACGCGGCCTGGATATGATTGCAGACGATTTGCTTTTTAATTTTAATTTAAAAAACAGCATAGAAGTTTTAGAAGCGGTTTTAAAAAAAATTCAAAGTCTTGATCCGCCCGGTATAGCTGCCCGTAATGTTCAGGAATGCCTCTTGCTGCAATTGCAACGCAAAGACCAAACCCGTGAAATACAATGGGCCACTACGCTGGTTAAACGGTTTATGGAAGAGTTAATTAAAAAAAATTACGACCGTATTCAAAAGCGTACGGGAATGCCGCGCGATGAACTTAAAGCTGTAATACATGAAATTGAAGCCTTACAGCCTAGGCCCGGCATGTATTTTGCATCGGGTTCTGAACGTCAAGATATTGTCCCGGATATTGTGGTTCAGGTTGAATCGCAGCGCATTGAGATAAGTTTAAATGGCCGGCAAATACCCGATTTGGCTATTAGCCAAGATTATATTGATATGCTGGATGCTTATAAAAAAGCGAAAGATGCAAAAAGCAAAGAGGCTGCGGGATTTGTAAAATCAAAAATAGAACAGGCCCAGTGGTTTATTGATGCGCTGGGACAGCGTCAGCGCACCCTCATTCGATGTGTTAAAGCCATTACCGATGCGCAACGCAAATATTTATTAAGCGGCGATCCGGCCGATATACGACCTTTATTATTAAAAGATATTGCCGCGTTGGTTGAGCTAGATTTATCAACCGTTTCAAGGGTTGTAAACAGTAAATACATTCAAACGCCCTACGGCACCTTGCTGTTAAAACAATTTTTTAGTGAAGGCATGCAAAATCAGGATGGCGAAGATGTAAGCACAACAGAAATAAAAACCAAACTTAAGGCCATTATTGAACAAGAAAATAAAAACCAGCCCTTAAGCGATGATGCGCTATGTGCTGCTCTGCAAAAACTGGGCTATCCCTTAGCGCGCAGAACAGTAGCCAAGTATCGTGAAGCGCTTAATATTCCCGTAGCGCGACTTCGAAAAGTGGTTTAAATGGTTTAGATGCTTGTACTAACCTCTTTGATGTTTTGATTAATAAAACGCGTATCGAATTTATTATCTAAAAACGCTTAGTCAAATGTCGTTTCATGATATAAATATTCTTTATTTCTTTTCTCTCTCAAATTGGTCGTACAATTTAATTACATCTATAATATAGTATCCATCCGTAGATTCTGTCGGAAAGTCCGTAAAGGGTTGATTCGGATATTTGACCTGCTCCGAGCTATTAATGATCTTGCCGAGTTAGGTGTAATGTGGTTTACTGTATTTTCCTTATCCTGTCTTTCCGTGCTGCGAAGCGTGGGGGAAATTCTGCGAGCGAATAATGCAGTTTTGAAGAGGGTAGGAATTACGCCAAATATGGCCGAAACCATTGAAAACACAGGGGCACCAAATCACCCCCGTTCGAGACTACTCCACCGTAACGCTCTTGGCCAGGTTCCTTGGTTGGTCAACATTGCAGCCACGCATTACCGCAATTTCATAAGAAAGCAATTGTAGAGGTATTACAGACAAAAGCGGCGAAAGGTATTCGTCGGTTTCAGGAATTTCAATACAATGATCTGCCATTGATTTAACTTCCGTGTCACCCTCTGTAACCACTGCTATGATTTTACCTTTTCGAGCTTTTACTTCTTGAATATTACTCAGTACTTTTTCGTAATTGGCGCCTTTGGTTGCAATAACCACAACAGGCATGTCTTCATCAATCAGCGCAATGGGGCCGTGTTTCATTTCTGCTGCCGGATAGCCTTCGGCGTGGATGTATGAAATTTCTTTGAGTTTTAGGGCGCCTTCGAGTGCAACAGGAAATGTAATTCCGCGGCCTAAATACAGGGCATTTTTTACGTCTTTATAGGTACTTGCAATATCTTTAATACTTGGGCTTGTTTTTAATACGGCCTCAACCTTTGCGGGTATAGTTTCCATTTCGTAAAGCATTTGCCTGTAACGGCTATCGCTAATACCCGCTTTAAGCCGCGCAATGTGCAATGCCATTAACGTTAAAACCGTTACCTGCGCGGTAAAAGCTTTTGTAGAAGCTACGCCAATTTCAGGTCCGGCATGTGTATAGCTGCCGGCATGGCTGGCGCGTGCTATGGAAGATCCCACAACATTACAAATGCCAATTATTTTAGCACCTTTTTGTTTTGCTAACTCTATAGCTGCTAAAGTGTCTGCGGTTTCGCCGCTTTGTGACACTGCAATTACAATATCGTCTGAAAATAAAATGGGATTTCGGTACCTAAATTCTGAAGCATATTCTACCTCGACGGGGATGCGTGCTAATTCTTCAAATAAATATTCACCTACAAGGCCGGCGTGCCAGGATGTGCCACATCCAATAATTATAATACGTTTCGCTTGTTTAAAATGCGCTTCATAATCCACTATACCGCCAAGCTGTACCTTAGCTTCGTCGGCAATTAAACGGCCGCGCATGCTGTCCTTTATAGAACGGGGTTGCTCATAAATTTCTTTGAGCATAAAATGGTCATAGCCGCCTTTTTCAATAGCTTCAAGTTCAATGGTAAGCTTTTGAACGTAGGGTGTAATTTCTTTGTCTTTTAGGTTTCGGATTTTTAATGCCTTGCCTTTTCTGAGCACGGCCACTTGCTCATCCTCTAAATACACAACATTTTTAGTGTACTCCACAATGGGTGACGCGTCGGACGCAATAAAAAAATCACCCGTACTGCCAATTCCAATAACCATAGGACTGCCTTTTTTGGCGGCCACTAAGGTTTCGGGGTCTTCTTTATCCATCACTACAATAGCGTAAGCGCCAACTACCTGGCGTAATGCCGCCTGTACGGCGTGACCCAATTTAAGCCCTTCGTGTTCTTTTATATCTTCAATAAGGTGTATTAAAACTTCTGTGTCGGTATCTGAAATAAATGTATGGCCCCGCTTGCTTAAACCCGATTTTAAAGCTGCATAATTTTCAATTATTCCGTTATGAATAATAACCAGATTTTTGTTTTGTGAACTGTGTGGATGTGAATTTATATCGTTAGGCTCACCGTGTGTGGCCCACCGTGTATGGCCAATACCAATGCGCCCACTGCGGTTTTGAGATGTTGTGGCGGCCATTAATTCACTAACCTTTCCTTTCTTTTTATATATCTGCAATTCTGATGCGTCTGATATTAAAGCCACCCCGGCACTATCATATCCTCTATACTCCAAGCGCTGGAGTCCTTTAATTAAAATGGGGAAAGCTTCCCTGTCGCCAATATAGCCTACTATGCCACACATGCTGTTGAATTTATAGGTTTAACTTAACATTTTTAAAAATGCAACTTCTTTTGAATTTAATAGCCGGTAATGCCCGCGCGACAAATCTTTTTTAGTGAGTCCGGCAAACATTACACGATCTAATTTTACTACCTCATACCCTAGGTGCTCAAACATGCGACGCACAATGCGGTTGCGCCCACTATGAAGTTCTATGCCAACTTCGCGCCGTGATGTGCCATCAAAAGAAATATCGTCCGCTTTCATGGGGCCATCTTCCAGCTCAACACCATCTACCAATAGTTTAAAATCTTCGGGTTTTAAATTTCGGTTTAATGTAACGTGGTATATTTTGCGGATGCCGTGTTTGGGGTGTGTTAGCCGTGTGGTTAAGTCGCCGTCATTGGTAAACAATAAAACTCCGGTAGTATTACGATCTAATCGACCCACCGGATATACGCGTTCTTTACATGCGCCTTGTATATAATCCATAACGGTTTTACGCCCCCTGGGATCATCAGACGTGGTAATACAATCTTTAGGTTTATTTAAAAGCAAATACACTTTTCGTTCGTGCATTATATTTTGATTATTAAACACTACCTGATCGCCCGGATTTATTTTATAGCCCAACTGATCTATAACCTGGCCATTTACTTTAACTGCTCCGCTTTGAATTAGCTGATCGGCCTCACGGCGTGAGGCGATGCCGGCATTTGAAAGATATTTGTTTAACCGGATGGGGCCGTCTGGTTTTTCGGCTTGTTTGTTTTGTTTTACAGATTCGCGTTTGGATGCGTAAGATTTACCAGTGTTATACGTCTTGGGCTGTGGGTCATTACGTGTGTTCCCTCGTGCTCTTGGTTTTTCGGAATATGAATCGGTATTAAATTTTGTTTTGTATGGTTTTTTAAATCTCGGTTTTGCGCTTTGAGTACTGGAGGTTTTTTGCTCAAAAGATTTTTGTGTAACGCGTGGGTTAAATTCTGTTTCGTCAGTTTGAAATCTTTCAGAAGGCGCAGCATCAGATTTATTAAAACGATTTGAGCGGGGTTTTGAAAATCTGTGTTTGGAGTTGGATTCCGAAAATTGTTTTTGGGGTTTCGCCTGTTTATTAAACGATTCCTTATCACGCTTCGGGCCGCGGTCTGAAAATTTTGAGTCGCGGTTTGATCGGGGTTTAAATGTACCGCGTTCTGATGAAAAAGATTCACGCTCGGAATTTGCGGAATGTTTAGATTTATAGGATTTAGCTTTTGTGCTAGGCTTACGGCCTTTTGAGCCATTGAATTTTGATGTGCGCGGGCGTTGCTCGTTCATATATTTGGGTAAAAGGCAGCCTCAATATGTATAGGGTTTGCGTTTTTTGAATAACAAATTACATCAAAGCGGTATTCCATGTCGGCTGTTACAAAGATACGCATATACTCGGCAGCAGCGCGCATCAAACGCGTTTGTTTAACCGAATTGATTTTTTCCTGTAACGCCTTAGGTGAAAAGCTTGAAATGCGTTTTACTTCGGTAAACACAATATAAGGTCCTATTTGGCTAATGATATCAATTTCTAATGCTTTAAACCTCCAGTTGCGCTGTAAAATAGTATGCCCCTTTTGTGTTAAAAACAATACGGCCTCTTGTTCCGCAAGCATGCCGGAAACTCGAGTATTTAAGGTTGTTTTGATGAGGAAGACTTAGAATTAAAAAAAGCGTTTAACACAAGGGTTAGTAGTGAAAGCGCTACACTAAATACGATTGCTCTTAAAAGTCCTTGTACATGCATGCCGTCAATTAATGCGTCAGCAATTAAAACAAGAAGTCCGTTAATTACAAGTAAAAATAAACCCATGCTAAAAACGGTAAGTGGTAAGGTAAAAAACTGCAAAACGGGTTTTAATGTGCTGTTTAAAAATGCCATTACAAATGCAAACCAAAAGGCATCAAGCGGTGTGTTAAACGCTATGCCTTTAATAACATATGCTAGCGCTAGTGCTGAAAAAGTAGTAATAAGAAGTTTAATTATAAAAGATTTCATGTTTTTTGTTTTTTCTTTTTTGCTGCAGGAAACAAAACGTTGTTTAAAATAAGTCGGTATCCCGGAGAGTTTGGATGTAACGCCAGGTCGGTTGGTGGATCTTCCACTTTATGCTGATAGTCTTCGGGGTCATGGCCTGCATAATAGGTCCAGGTGCCTTGGCCAAACTCGCCGTGAATATATCGTGCCTCGTTAAAAGCCTTTGTCTCTCCCATTATTAATACATTTTTTTTAATTACAGATTTATTAAAGGCGGCTGTTTGGCCCCAAAACGCCTGTAAGTTTGTTTCGTGATTTTGACACAGCATTGAAGGTACGGGATCCCATTTTGCAGAAAAGTCAAAAAGTATAAACCGGTCGTTGCGCTGCGTTATACTGTATTTAAGCGCGCGCGTAGAATATGTGTCAATATTAGAATACTCGTATTCAAATGGATTCATGCTCAACTGATAGTTTTCAAAAGCAAAGCCTTTTTTAAAATCTAATTTTGATGCCGCTTGCGGGTCGGCTGGGTCGTGATCAAACACCGATTCACAAATATCAATACCTTCGGCAGCAAGGGCAATATCATAACTATCGGTAGCGCTGCACATAGCAAATAAAAATCCTCCTGAAAAAACAAAGTCACGAATATTATGAGCTGTATGTAATTTTAATTTGGAAACTTTTCCAAAGCCTAATTTTTTAGCCATGGCCTCGTTTTCGTATACTTCTTTTTGATACCAAGCAGTATGGGAATAGCCGGCATAAAACTTACCGTATTGTCCTGTAAAATCTTCGTGATGCAAGTGCAGCCAATCGTAATTTTTTAAAACGCCCTGGTAAACTTTTTCATCGTAAATTTCATCGTATGGAATTTCTGCATAGGTAAGTACCAACGTAACGGCATCGTCCCAGGGTTGTTTTCCGCCAGGTGTATATACGGCTATTTTAGGCGCTTTTTCAAGCTTTACGGCATCCTGATTTACTTCGGGGTTTGAAATATCATCAAGCAATGTTTGTTTGGCGGCATCTGAAATGTGCTCTGTGCTAACTCCTCTTACGGCGCATTTTCGCAGAAGCTCGGGGCTGCTTTGAATTAAAAAACTACCGCCGCGATAATTTAGCAGCCAGTACACTTCGGTGTTTTGTGTTAAACACCAATACGCAATGCCATATGCTTTTAAGTGGTTTTTTTGACCCGCATCCATAGGAATTATAATCTGCGCGGCTTTAGTGAATTGAAGCAAAAAAAACAATCCAATAGTTAAAGCTAGTATTTTATTTACGAATGCCCTTAACATAATGAAACGTATTTACTATGTTGCCTTTTTGATCCCAAAATACCCATTCACCGTTAGGTACGCTTTGTAAAACCCCGGCCTTATCTGGAATTAAACTGTAGTGGCAGGCGCTTTGAGGTTTTGCGTTTTCATGAAAATTTTCAGACAATCCATTAAGTTTCCCGTTTGTAAAATTTTGACGTGCCCGTAACACTCCGGTTTCATAAAAATATATCCACGTGCTGTGTTTTAAGCCATTTTTATAGCTGCCATTGCTTTCAATGGTTCCGCCTCGTGTATTCCATTTTGTGTAAACGCCATCTTTAATGCCTTTAGAATATGTAATTAATTCGTCGGGTTTGCCTTGTTTGGTGTAATACGTCCATTCACCTTCTTTTTGACCGTCACTTGAATATGTTCCTTTATAATACAACTTGCTGTTTTCGTGCCAGCCTTCCCATGCGCCAATAAGTTTGTGGCCGTCAAGGCGTCCTCGGTCTTTTAATTGGGCATTTTGCCACCAACTGGTCCAAACACCCTGTTCTATGTTGTTTTCATAAACCCCTTCCTGTAATTTGTTTCCGTTTTCCCACCAGGTTGTCCAATTGCCTTGTTTTTTTCCTTCTTTAAAACTTCCTTTTTTCCACCGCTCTCCGGTTTTATAATAATACACCCATTCGCCTTCCTGAACATCATTACTATAGTGCCCCTCGGCCTCTTTTGCGCCATTGGTATAATAATAGGTCCAAGGCCCGTCACGCATACCCTGATTTAATGACCCTTTCATTTCGGGTGTGCCGTTTTCACGAAAATACTGCCAAAACCCGTCGCTAATATTATTTTTAAAATTTCCCGCCCATTTAATCCTGTGATTTTTATACAGGGCTGATGCAGGCCCATTCTTTAGTCCGTTTTGGTATTCGGCTTCATAATCAAGCTCGCCATTTTCATGAAAAAACTGCCAATGACCAGATTTTAAGCCGCCCTGGTACGATCCGGTGGCGCTTATATAGCCGTTATCATAGTATGCGGTAAGGCTTCCGCTACCGGCACTAATAATTTTTTTATTTGAAAGGGCATAAAGTTCGTCCAGATACCAAGTGCTGTCTTGGTAGTGTCCCTTTTGTAAAAGCAACCCGCTTGGATAAAACGTAGTCCACGTGCCTGTTTTTTGGCCAAAAGAAAACATGCCTGTACATTTAATTTTATTTGTGTTTGGGCCGGCATGCCATTCTTGATAAGGGCCGTTTAAAATGTCATTGCTATACGTGTATTTACTTTGAGGGCCTCCGGTTTTATAATAATTAGTCCATTCGCCTTGTTTTTTGCCTTTTACATAATACTCTGTAGCCTGGGGGCTTCCGTTTTCGTAAAACAGCTTCCATTCGCCTTCTGCGACGCCTTTACTGTGATTGGTGGTTTGCGCAATTGTTTTATTTTTATAATAATACGTTGAAGGGCCGTTTAAAAATCCGTTTTTATAACTTTCAATAGATTTTGCTGTGCCGTTAGTATAAAAATGCGTCCACGTACTGTCCATGTCGCCCTGCTTAAACCATCCCGAAACCAAAACACTGCCGTCAATACTATACTCGGTATGTAAACCGTTGGGAGTGCCGTTTGAAAAGCTGGTAGTGGATTTGGGTTGTTTTTGCGCGGCATCATAATATTCGGTGACAGATTGTGCGCTGATGTTTAAACAAAAAACAATAAGTAGGCAACGTAACATATATTAAAGATAAAAAAATGGTTTTACCCGTTAAGTTTCAAAACGGCCATAAAAGCACTTTGTGGAATTTCAACATTACCAACTTGTTTCATGCGTTTTTTTCCCTCTTTTTGTTTTTCTAATAGTTTTCGCTTTCTGCTAATATCCCCGCCATAACACTTTGCGGTAACATCTTTTCTTAAAGCGCGTATGGTTTCGCGGGCAATAATTTTTGCACCAATAGCTGCCTGAATGGGTATTTCAAACTGCTGCCGCGGTATAAGCTCTTTTAGTTTTTCGCATATTTTTTTTCCAAAGTCGTATGCGTTGCTGCGGTGTATAAGTGCTGAAAGCGCGTCAACCTGTTCGCTGTTTAAAAGAATATCTAATTTTACAAGATCTGAAGACCGCATGCCTGTTGGGTGGTAATCAAATGAAGCATACCCTTTTGATATGGATTTAAGGCGGTCAAAAAAATCAAATACAACTTCTCCTAGTGGCATTTCAAATACCAACTCAACCCGATCTGTTGTTAAATAGCTTTGATTTTTAAGTTCGCCGCGTTTTTCTATACATAGGGTCATAATGGGGCCAATGTATTCGGCCTTGGTAATGATGTTTGCTTTAATATAGGGTTCCTCAATATTATCTAATTTTCCAGGATCGGGAAGATCGGTAGGGTTGTTAACGACAACCGACTTGCCATCTGTGAGGTGGGCAATATAAGACACGTTAGGCACGGTTGTAATAACCGTCATGTTAAATTCGCGCTCTAATCGTTCCTGAATGATTTCCATGTGAAGCATGCCTAAAAATCCACACCGAAAACCAAATCCTAAAGCCGCAGAGCTTTCGGGTTCCCATGAAAGTGAAGCGTCGTTTAAACGAAGTTTTTCCATGGAGTAGCGTAGCTCTTCAAAGTCTTCGGTATCCACTGGATAAATTCCGGCAAACACCATGGGTTTAACGTCTTCAAAACCCTTTATGGCATTTTGGCAAGGGTTTTCTGAATTTGTAATAGTGTCGCCAACTTTTACTTCACGGGCTTCTTTAATTCCTGAAATGATGTACCCCACATCGCCCGTTAATACTTCGTTACGAGCTTCGGGCTTCAGTTTTAAAATACCAATTTCTTCGGCAAAATATTCGGTGTCGGTATTTACAAATTTAACTTTTGCGCCCTTTTTTAAACTGCCATTAAAAATTCGGTAATATGCAATAATGCCGCGAAACGAGTTAAAAACCGAATCAAAAATTAATGCCTGTAGGGGGCCATCGGTATTACCCTGGGGTGCTGGAATTCGTGAAACAATTGCTTTTAAAATATCATTAACGCCTAATCCTGTTTTGCCCGATGCGGGAATAATTTCTTCGGGAGTACAACCTATTAGATCTATAATTTGATCTTTAACAAGTTCGGGCTCGGCGCTTGGTAAATCTATTTTATTTAAAATTGGAATAATTGTTAGATTTTGTTCTAATGCGAGGTATAAATTAGAAATGGTTTGGGCTTGTATGCCCTGTGCGGCGTCAACAATCAGTAGTGCGCCTTCGCAAGCGGCTATAGATCTTGAAACCTCGTAGCTAAAATCCACATGACCTGGAGTGTCAATTAAATTTAACACATAAGTTTTACCCTCGTGGGTATAATTCATTTGTATCGCGTGACTTTTAATAGTAATACCGCGTTCTTTTTCAAGATCCATATCGTCTAAAACCTGATCTTGCATTTCGCGTTTGCTAATGGTTCCGGTAAACTCTAATAATCGATCGGCCAGGGTGCTTTTACCATGATCAATATGGGCTATTATACAAAAATTACGAATTTGTTTCATGGTTGGTCACAAAAATACACAATTCAATAGAGGTAGCTTATTTAAACTACATTTAATAAACCTTTATTAAAAACAAAAATTAAAGATCAATTTTATCAATACGTTGCTGATGTCTTCCACCTTCAAAGGTTTCGTTTAAAAAAACATTAACCATGTCTGTTGCAAGTTCAAAAGAAATAAAACGTGCGGGTAGGGCAATAACGTTAGCGTTGTTATGATTGCGTGCCAATTTAGCAAGTTCTGAGTTCCAACAAAGCGCCGAACGAATACCCTTGTGTTTATTAACAGCCATATTAATACCATTACCGCTGCCGCATATAACAATTCCAAAAGCGTTTTTATTAATAGTAATATAATTTGCAAGCGTGTGTGCAAAATCAGGGTAATCTGATCGTTCGTTTGAAAAACAACCACAATCTGTAATGTTGTGTTTTAATGATAAATAATTAATTAAACTGTTTTTTAATTCAAAACCGGCATGATCGGATGCAATAAATATATTCATAACCTGTTAATAGGTATTTAATTAAATGTATAAAACTATAAATAGTAAATATACCGCTAAAGAATTTTACAATTTATAGGGTAATTGTACTTGTTTTCAAACAATTAATACACTAAACCTGGTGTTATATATTTGTTTTAATTATTAACAAGTATATTATTTTAAGTTTTTTATTTTTTGTTTAATTATTGATAATCAGATTTTTATTTGTTGATAACAAGGTATTAAAAATGAAAACCAAATTTTCCTAATAATTAATAAAAAACATACAAACAGAATAAACACCCTATATATAACATAAATACAATTTAAAATAAAATATATATATTATTTGTTTGGTTAAAATAAAATCTATTGTTTTACTTTTGATTGTGCGCCGCTTGTATAGTATTTTTTTGTGTTTTATCTTTTTTATCCGCCTTGCAGCTCAAACTATAACATGCGATTATAAAATATATTATTATAAAAATGGACAAAAACAAAGTGAAGGATGTTTAGTTGCTGGAAAACCAGAGGGTTGCTGGAAAACATATTACGAAAATGGTAATTTAAAATCAATAGGTAAGCGCGTACAAACAAAGTTAGATAGTGTATGGACTTTTTATTCTAAAAATGGCTATAAACTTCAAAGTATTAGTTATAAAAACGGAATGCGTAATGGATTTTTTATACAATATGATAGTTTAGAACGAATAATTAAACGAGATTCTTTTCAAAACGATGTATTAAATGGCGCATCGGTTACGTTTCATCAAAATTTAAAATATAAAACACGCGTTGTATATAAAAACGGAAAGCGCGAGGGCCCAGAATTAGAATGGAATGAAGATTCAATACTTCAGCGTATGGCTTGGTATATTAACGATGTTTTACAATACAACGATCGGTTTAATGCATTTGATGCAGATAAAAAAAAACAAGGCACATGGAAATTTTTTTATAATGATTTTACTTTAAAAGAAGAAAAACGATATAACCGTGATTCTTTGGATGGATATGTGAAATTGTACGATCCAAAAGGAAATCTTGTAAAAATAAAAAAATATAATAATGGTAATGAAGTGGTAAATGCCACAGAACTTGCAAATGTATCCTATTATAAAAATCAAGATTCATTAGGTTTAATAACATATGAAGGTGTTTATTCAGAAGGTGCAGCAATAGGCACCCATTATTCGTATAGTAAATTTTTATATTGTGACAGCATACAAGAGTATGTATCAACAGGATTTATAAAAAAACAAAAGTGTGTTTATATAGCACGTGTAGACTCAGCTTTTGAATACACAAAAGGCATAAAAACGGCTTATGGTAAAGTTGACAGTTTACGAAATAAAACAGGGGCCTGGACAGAACTTCATTTAAATGGATTGTGTCGCGCTAAGGGGATATATCAAAACGGAAACCGCATTGGAAATTGGATGTTTTTTTATGCAAATGGTACAACAGAACAAAATGGCACATATGATAAAAAAGGCCGTCCGCAGGGTTTATGGCAGTGGTTTTATGAATCGGGAAAAATATTTAGAACCGAATATTTTAAAAACGGCATGCGTGATGGTGAGGTTGTAGATTATAACGAAGATGGAAGTGTTTTAAGCAAAACTGTTTTTTTAGATAACGTGCGGCAAGGTAATTTTTATTTTAAAAACACCGTTTACTTTGAAACCGGAAAATTTACCAATGATTTAGAAGACAGTATTTGGGTTTCATTTTATACTAAAACCCAAACTAAACGCTTTGAAGGCCGTTATATAAACGGCGAACCCGAGGGCACACACCGGTATTTTTATGATAATGGCAAGCCCGCAATACTTGCTATTTATAAAAATGGTTTAAAAGACGGCACCTGGTTGTTTTATAATAAAGAGGGCGAGTTGTATTTAACCATACAGTATAAAAACGATGAAGAAATCAGCTGGCAAGGAAAAAAAATTAATACCGAAGGGATGCTTCGTGAACGAAATCTAAATAACAATTACAATTCCAAACTATGAAAACCAAACTCACATATGTTTGCAGCGCGTGTCAGCAGGTTTTTTTAAAGTGGTCGGGCAAATGCAATAATTGTCAGACATGGAATACTATTGAAGAACAAAAAATTAATACCAAATCACCAACCCCTGCTAATATACCCAGTATAAAAAAAATACAAGACATCAGCGAGCATCACACACAACGCGTTTCACTACCAGGAAAAGAGATATCGCGGGTATTAGGAGGCGGCTTAGTAAAGGGCAGTGTAGTATTATTTGGAGGCGAGCCCGGCGTGGGAAAATCTACACTCATGCTGCAGCTTGCGTTACGCATGAAAGCACAAAGTGTTTTGTATGTTACCGGTGAAGAAAGCATGGACCAGGTTAAATTACGAGCCGAACGTATTGGTATTTTATCTCAAAGCTGTTATATCGTTCAAGAAACTTTAATTGAAAGCGTATTACAAGCCATTGACAGCACAAAACCCTTATGGGTAATTATAGATTCAATACAAACCATGCATTCCGATCAGTTTGAAAATAGCCCGGGCAGTGTTACCCAGGTGCGCGAATGCACCAATCTATTAATACAATACGCAAAACGTACACAAACCCCTATTTTTATAGTAGGCCACATCACAAAAGACGGAAGCCTGGCGGGGCCAAAAACCATGGAACACATGGTTGATGTGGTGCTTCAATTTGAAGGCGATCGAAATCACCGCTACCGCATTTTACGAAGCACCAAAAACCGCTATGGCAGCACACATGAAATTGGGCTTTATGATATGCAAGGCGAGGGCCTTAAAGAAGTGCTAAACCCCTCAGAGTGGTTGTTGTACGAGCATCACGCTGCCGCTAGCGGAGTTGCCGTGGCCTGTATTATGGAAGGCAACCAACCCCTGTTAATTGAAACACAAGCCTTGGTAGTAAGTAATACAAGCGCACACACCCACCGGGTTGGTAATGGCATTGACCAAAAACGACTTAGTCTTTTATTGGCGGTAATTGAAAAACAACTTAAAATCCCCTTTTTTAATAAAGACGTGTTTGTAAACATAGCCGGCGGATTTAAATCAGAAGATCCCGCGTTAGACCTGGCGATTGTGTCGGCAATATTAAGCAGTCATTTTGAACAATCCATTCCCCGAACCTCTTGCTTTTTTGGAGAAGTGGGATTAACCGGTGAAATTCGTCCTGTATCCAGTGTTGCGCAGCGCATTACAACCTGCGAAAAACAAGGTTTTAAACAAATTTATTTATCCGGACGAAATGTTTATAAAACCAACAATACGTGTTTACCCGCAATAACCTTAAGCGCTTTTTTAAGTCTTTGCTTTAACGGTCAAAAGGCACCCGAACCCCATCTTTAAAAACAACTAAAAAAGCACCCGAAAAACCTAAGGCTTTAATTTCGTTTAAACGCAAAAGCGCATCTTCCTTGTTTTTAAATGAATCGCAGGTGTATTTGTAAATTCCACCCAATTCATAAAACGTTATATTTTGTAAACCCGAAAAAACAGCATCATTAGGGTTTAATTTTTTGGCACTTGACATTATTTGAATTTTATAAACATAACCCTTAGTGGCTTCAGGCACAGGCGTAATAGTATCCAAGCTCTGTAAGTCTTTACTAGAATTGTTTTCGGGCATAAACCAACCCTCACAAAGATTTATGTTTTCTAGATTTTCATTTTTTATTTTGGAAACTTTTAAATTTAATTTTTCTGACGCAGCCTCTAGGGTGTTTTTATAATTGCAAAACCCTGAAAAAATTGCCCAAGCAAGGCGGTATTGACCATTTTTGTGACCCAAAAAACACTCTTCTTTAGGATTGGTTAAGTACCCAATTTCTGTAAGCACGCTAGGCATGGCCGTTCTCCACAATACCCAAATACTTTGACGGTGCACACCCTTGTCAATACGTCCGGCAAGGTTACCATACGCTTCTTGAATGTGTTTTCCCAGCATTGCGCTTTGTAATACATAGGACTGGGTATAATTACTCATTATGATATACGACTCTTCTTTTTCCGGGTCAAAACCCTGATATGTTTTTTCATATTGATCTTCTAATAACATTACACTGTTTTCACGACTCGCCACCTGCATTTTACCATCTTCATTCTTTAGTCCCATAACATAGGTTTCACTGCCGTAGGGTATAGGGTTTGTGGTTTCAATAGGCACACGCTTGCCGCGCTTATTGGTATAGTATTTGGTTTTTTGTTTTCCGGTTTTAGGATCGCTAAATGTTAAAGCCTTGCCCGCCGCATTACAATGAATAGATATAAACAAATCAGCTTTTGCCCGGTTGGCAATTTGTGCACGCTCTTCAAGTGCCACAAAAACATCCGCATCACGCGTGTAAATAATTTTTATTTGCGGATAAGCACTATCAATAAGGGCACCCAAGCGAAGGGCTACAGCTAGGGCAACATCTTTTTCTTTATACAAATCGCCATGACAGCCCGGATCTTTACCCCCATGCCCCGCGTCAATTACAAGCGTTTTAAGGTATTGCGCACACAAGGGCACTTTACATAGCAAAAGCGCTATTAACAACAGCCATTTAACCTTCTTTACCAAATTAAACATTTTACTATTTTATAGAATTGTAGCTTTGTCTGTTATGCCTAAATTACGAAGTGCTTTTTTATGCAAAACCACACCAGGGCATTTAGTTGTATTACTTATAATGTTAATAACACAATTCACATTAGCGCAACAACAATTTGAAGCCACGGATAGCGCCGTATTTGAGCCGCTAACTCAAAAACTTACATTGTACGGCAAAGCCCAGTTTCAATATAATACTATTAGCATGGAGGCCGGACGCGTTGCTTACGATGGTGCTAAGCGCCTTATAACAGCCTCCACTTTAGACAGCATAAGCCCCGAAAACCGGCCTAAATTTAAAAGCGAAACCGAACAAATAGAAGCCGATCGTATTTTATATAACATCGACACCAAAAAAGGTAAAATCACTAATGCATTTACAAAGCAAGGCGGATTAAATTTATATGGCGGAGCTATTAAAAAAGATAGCAATGCTGTAGTGTATTTTAACGATATGCGCTGCCTGCCGTGCGAAGACCGCAATGCTAAAACCATGTTTAGAGCCCGTCGCGCAAAAGTAATTCCTAATGATAAAATTGTAACCGGACCAGTATACTTAGAAATCGCCGGTATACCCACCCCCCTGGCTTTGCCTTTTGGTTTTTTCCCAAATTCTAAAAAGCGCATGAATGGTATTTTAATGCCGCAATATGGCAATTCGCCCAATCAAGGACTTTTTTTTAGAGACCTAGGTTATTATTATGGCATTAACGAACATCACGATATGATTTGGCGGGGTGATTTGTATTTAAATGGCAGCTGGGGATTAAATACCACAACAAATTATAAATACAGATATCGCAATCAAGGACAGGTGTTTTTGGGAACAAAATTATTTTATACCGGCGATCCTGATATTCCCGCACTGTCTGGAAAATCGCGTTCATATGAAATTCGCTGGACACACCAACAAGACCCACAGCTCAGACCCGGCAGTAATTTTGCCGCCAATATAAATTACGTTTATAACCAGGACATCAATCGTTTAAATACACAAAACAATACACAGTTTTTACAAAACAATTTTTTAAGTAACGTAGCGTATACTAAAAATTTTAAAACTAATGCTGCACTTTCGGTAAACGCACAGGTAAATCAAAACACACAATCCAAAACGGTTAATATTAATTTACCTTCAGCTACATTTAATATCAACCGCTTTTACCCCTTTCAACGTAGTAAAAATTTGCCCGAGGCATTAAAGCAAATTGGAATAAGCTACGTGTTAAATACGCGCAACAGCCTTAACGGCAACGAAAGCACAATTTTTAAGGGCCATATTGCCGACAGTTTAAATTACGGCGCATACCAGCACATACCCATCACCACTAATTTTAATATTGGAAAACATATTACCTGGACCCCGGCCCTGGATTTTAATGCCTGGACATACGGGCAACGCATTGAGCGCTATGTGCTGGAAAGTTTACCTGCTCGTATTTCAACAAAACGCATAAAAGGCCTTTCATCAGCTTTTGACGCCGCTTTTACCAGCGTGTTTAATACTAAAATGTACACCGATTACATTTTCTTTAAAGGCCCCTTTAAGCAAATTCGCCACGTGATGATGCCAAGCTTGATTTACAACTATAAACCCGATTTTACGGAATCTCTGGGGTATTGGAAAACCATAAGCTATAATAATATACCGTATTCGTATTCTGTTTTTGAACAGGGCATATTAGGCGGTCCCGGTCGCGGCACCCAAAACACCATGCTTTTGGATATTCAAAACACCATCGAGGGAAAGCGCATAATTACTAACGACACGGGTTTTAGTGAAAAAAAAATACCACTCATTCAAAATTTAAGACTCAGCGCCTCATATAATTTTGCCGCAGATAGCTTTAAGGCCTCAAACTGGCTTGTAAGCGCCAGAACGCTATGGTTTAAAAATTTAAACGTGGTGGGCGCCCTTGAGCTTGATCCTTATGCATATACAAACGAAGGCCTGCGCACAAAAGTGTTTTCGTGGCAGACACAACAACAACCCAAACTAAAAACACTAAACCTTGCTTTTAACACAAATTTAAACGCCGCTCTTTTTAATTCAAAAAGTAAATCTACATTTCATCAATGGAATATTAATATTGGACTTAATATAAACGGCAATAACACCTTAAACACATTTCAAGTACGCCATTACGCTACAGTAAGCGCAGATATACAACCCAGTAAAAACTGGAAATTTAATATTCTTACCGGCTATGATTTTTATTTAAATCAGCGTAGCTATACCACCGTTCGCGTGTATCGTGATTTAAACTGCTGGGAAGCCTCTCTGTTCTGGGTGCCATTTGGTATAAATCAGAGTTATAATTTTGCCATTAATTTAAAGTCGTCTATGTTTAGCGAACTTAAAATAAACCGTCAGCGCTCTTGGTACGACGCTTTTTAAAGCGCATTAAGTTTTTGAATTAATGCACTTGTTGAAAAGCCTTTTACAAAAGGAATAATTTCTACACGCCCACCCCAAGATGTTACAGCCGCAGCACCCACTACCGCTTCGGGGGTATAATCACCGCCTTTACACAATACCATAGGCTTAACATGCATAATTAATTCTAGCGGCGTGTCTTCTTCAAAAGGCATCACATAATCAACCGACTGTAAGGCGGCAAGCACAGTAGCTCTTGCATGCCATGGGTTTACAGGCCTGTTGGGCCCTTTATTTAAACGTTTTACAGAAGCATCTGAATTTAAACCCAGCATTAAGCAGGCCCCTAGCGCTTTGGCGGCTTCTAAATATTGCACATGTCCGGGGTGTAAAATATCAAAACATCCATTGGTAAAAACCACAGGTTTTCCCATTGAAGTTAGGTGCTGGCAAATGGTAGCACCAGCATCAGGGCTTATAATTTTATCATGCAGCGGCATAATTCTTTTTGGATTTAAAAATGGCTAATGTAAAAAATGCCACGGGGCCTAAAATCAACAAGGCGGCAAATTGCCCACCCCATGAAATCCAGGGCAAGGCCACAGCGCTGGCTGCAGAAATATGGTATACCTTTTGTAATACAAAACTTAATATTAAAGGATAGGCGCCTAAGCCGCCGGGAGAAAAAATAACACCCAGTGTGCCCATAACCAATAGTACCATGCCGGCAGCAATACCTAACGAAGTGGTTTCGGGAAGGGCAAAAAAACACAAATGCAATGCTAAATAATAACACAGCCAAATTCCCAAGCTGTATAAAAAAAATAAAACGGGACGTTTAAGCTTAAGCACGGCGCTTAAGCCATCAGTAAAATTTTGCAAGTATTTAAAAATGTTTTGGTTTGTGTGTGTTTTACGCTTGCGAAACCACAAATACAAAAACAGTGCACACAAAGCCACTCCCAATAAACCAATCCAAAACCAAATAGAATGTATCTTTTGAGCTAAAGGCGCAGCAACATACACGTGTAATAATTGGCTAAGAACATCAAATTGAAACATCAAGGCAACGCCCGCAATTACTAACAGCATGACCATATCTACTACCCGCTCAACCAAAACACTTGCAATTCCCCGTTCTACAGGAACCCCATCGTATTTGTAAGCCAGGGTGCAGCGCAGCACTTCGCCCATGCGCGGCACACCATAATTGGTAAAATACCCAGCCAACACACATGCCGTTGAGGCCCAGGGCCGAATGCGATGGCCCGTAGGCTCCAGTAAAATATTCCAACGCGCTCCGCGCAATACATGGCTTAAAATGGAAATTATAACAGCCGCCACTACCCAAAGGTATTGGGCATGCGAAAACGCGTTTAACAGTACATCAAATTGCGATGAAACGCTTTTAAGCGAAAGCCAAACTAACCCAAAAGCGATACCAAACAGTATTATCAGGGTTATAAGGCGAGACGGACGGATTTTACTCATGTTAAAAGCCTATTGCTTTTAGGATCTGGAAAAACAATTTGAGGTATGTGCGCACGGGCCGCTTCTACCGAAAACTGTGCATAAGCCACAATAATAACTGTATGACCGGGTTTAATGTGATGCGCCGCAGGCCCATTCATACAAATTACACCACTGTTACGCGCACCCTTAATGGTATATGTAATTAATCGCGTACCGCTAGTTTTATCTAATACATGCACCTGCTCATGCTCTAAAATACCACAAGCCTCCATTAAGGCCTCATCAATAGTTATACTACCAATATAATCCAGTTCGGCTTGAGTGACCCGAACACCATGAATTTTAGATTTTAATAAGGTTACTAACATAATTCAAAGGTACTCTTTTCTTGTGTATTGCAGGGAAACCCTAACTTTGAACATACGCTATTAAGGCGTTTTACGTTGTAATACAAATGCGCGCAATCTATGCACTGGTTATATTATTAAGTATTGGCGTACAACATATTACGGCACAACAAAGCGATGGCTATGGCATTAATTTACCAAAATTTTACCGGCAAAAACTTCATTTTGGATTTAGTATTTCGGGTACGCAAACCGATTTTGTTTTAGTGCCAAAATCTAACAGCACCTTTAAGGATACTATTATAAACGCTCAAACATATCAAATAAACACAATTTTACCCGTTAATGGCACCGGCTTTGCTTTAGGATTTGTGGGTGACGCCCGGCTTGCCGAATACTTGAGATTACGCTTTTGTCCGGGCGTATCGTATGCGTTTAGAAAAATTGAGTACCGCCTTAATACCCGAATCTTGATTCGCTTAAAATTTTTGAAAAATCTGTAGAATCGTTTTTTGTGCTATTGCCACTGGAATTTAAAATACAATCCAAACGCCAGGCAAATTTTAGCGCCTACGTTATAGGCGGTGGCGGCACCGCAATAGATTTATACGCATTAAAAAAGTCTGGAACCGCCGGTGGTCCTAACCAAGTAGCTGAAAATATTAAGCTTTTTCCTAATGACCTTTATTATAGCGCCGGTGCTGGCGCCGATTTTTATTTAAATTATTTTAAACTGGGTTTAGAAATTAAACTGCTTACCGGCGCCAAAAATTTACTTAAACCCAGCAGTAATATTTTTTCACAAAGCCTAAATACCATTAAAAATCAAATGTTGGTGTTTAGCATAACGTTTGAAGGCTAATGAAAACCACACTTAATTTACGTGTAAATCCCGAGGACGCTGCCAATACGAGCCTTACCGAACTTTTGCTAACAAAGCATTTGGGCTTTAAGCCGGCATACTGGAATATTATAAAAAAAAGTATTGATGCGCGCCAAAAGCAAATTAAAATACAGCTTACCATTGCCATTTCAGACCAAGCACCCGAACGGGCTTTGCCCATAAATTACAATGATGTACAGGGCGCGGCAACAACCTGTCATATAATAGGAACAGGCCCTGCCGGTTTGTTTGCCGCTTTGCGCTGTTTAGAGCAGGGCATAAAGCCTATACTTATTGAACGCGGCAAAGCAGTGCGGGCGCGCCGTCGTGATTTGGCTTTAATACAACGCCAGGGGCACGTAAATACAGATAGTAATTATTGTTTTGGCGAGGGCGGGGCAGGTACTTACAGCGACGGTAAACTTTATACCCGTTCGGGCAGTCGCCGAGAAATTGAATTGGTATTAAATACCCTTGTGGCACATGGAGCAAATGAAGATATTCGTGTAGAAGCACACCCGCACATAGGCACCAATAAATTACCAGAAGTCATTCAAAATATTCGAAACCGCCTTATACAACACGGCGCCGAATTTTATTTTGAAACACGTTTAACGGACATTACACATAATGCCTCTAATGTTAATGCAATTGAGGTACAACAGGGCGCATCTAAAACACTATGGCCCGTGCAAAACCTTATTTTAGCCACCGGCCATTCGGCACGCGATATATATTATTTGCTGCATAAACACCATTTGCAGTTGCAGTTTAAGCCTTTTGCATTGGGTTTTAGAATTGAACACCCACAGGCTTTTATAGACGAACATCAGTATCATTGTAGCGAACAGGCGCGCGAAACATTACGAAAAGTATTACCGGCTGCAAGTTACCAATTGGTAACGCAAACGCCGCAGGCTCCGGTATATTCGTTTTGCATGTGCCCCGGTGGGGTTATTGCACCCTGCGCCACAGCTCCGGCAGAGCTTGTTACAAATGGCTGGAGTCCAAGTAAACGCAATAATCCGTTTGCCAACGCAGGCATTGTAGCAGGCATAGACCAAAATCATGTAAAAGCTTTTGCCAAGCACGAGGTGTTTGCGGGTTTAGCTTTTCAGCAGCATATAGAACAAAAAGCATTTCAATGGGGTGGCGGTAAATTGGTTGCGCCCGCACAGCGTGCAGCAGACTTTTTACAAAACAAAACCAGTTCTAGTTTACCAAAAAGCAGTTATATACCTGGCCTGCACGCTGTAAATTTAAATTCCCTTTTTACACCCGATTTAGCAGCCGCACTTAAGACCGCATTAAAAACGTTTAATACAAAAATAAAAGGCTTTGCCGGCAATGAGGCCTTACTGGTTGCAACCGAGTCGCGCACTTCAACCCCGATTCGTATCCCTCGCCAAACCAACACCTTAACACATCCGCAACTTAATAATTTGTATCCATGCGGTGAAGGAGCGGGTTATGCCGGTGGCATAGTAAGCGCAGCAATTGATGGGCAACGAGTGGTAGATGCCATGTGTCGAAACAATATATAGTTTTATAATAGCGTAATAAAAGATCGTTTTTATTTTTTAGATGCGCAAAATAACCAAAAGGTATTTTTTAAAGGATAATCAGGAAACGATATTTACTATTATAATCATACATGTAGTTTGTATTACCAGCGCGATGGCCTTGTACTAAGTTAATAGAACAGGCGTATTACTTTTGAATTATTTGGGCGATGTCATTTAGGTCCGAAACCATAAAAGGATTACTTAATAAAACGGATATTGTTTTTATAGTCTATATCAGCCATTCGCTTTGAGGGATCAATACAAATTTCTGTAATTTCTTCAATGGACCGGGCGCATTGTATAACATACTGTTCATGTGTCCATTTCCATGGCGCATAAGTAATACTAGGCGCTGGAGCGTATTCGTGAGGCTTTGCGCCGTACATGAGGTTAAGCGGTATATAATGCCATTCGGCCGCGCCGTCAATAAAACGCAAACGTACATCAATGGGCATGGGCATTAAGCCGTTACGTAAAATGCGAATGTGCGTTTTGCCATTTTCCGTCCATACACTATCAATACTGTAATCAATCGTTTTAGTTGAATGCACCCAGTAATCACGGTACCAGTCCAGCTTCATTCCGCTAACGCGCTCCGCCACTTTAAAAAAGTCTGCAACCGTGGGGTGCTTAAAACACCATTGGCGGTAATACTCCAGCAAAATACGATCGCGAACCAAGGCTCCTGTAATATAACCCAACTGTTCTACAAACACAGCGCCTTTAGAATATACAGCGCGTCCGTAAATGGCATTTAAATTATAATGGTCTGCCGGCGTGCTCAGCGGTTCTTCGAGCTTACTTTTTGCTAAAGTAAAATAACTGGTGTAATTAGCCTCTTGTGCAAAACCAGTAGGTCCATCTAGCCAGGCATTTACGCGATCTTCGGCATATTGGGTAAAGCCTTCATCCATCCAGGGGTTTGCATATTCATTTGTAGCCAACAGGCCGTAATACCAACTGTGCATCCATTCGTGTAAACCTGCTCCTGGTCCAATACACAGCGTAGCCATAGGGTATTCCATGCCGCCATCGCCGCCGTGAATAAACGAAAATTGTTTGTAGGGATAGGCTCCAAAAGTGGATTCAATATACGGCAATGCACGCTCAGCCATATCTAATAGGCCCAGCCATTCTGCTTCGGCAACATTGGTGTTTTTATACAGTACATGTACGGTTAAATCGGGCTTAACACGTCGTGAGGCATGTTTAAATTCAGGATCTGCAGCCCAAACAAAATCATGTACACGCGGTGCAAAAAAATGCCAAGTGCGTTTTTCGCCTTTAGGCGTTTCAACAGCCGTTCCCGGTTCTTCATAACCACAGCCCACTTGTTGTGGATTTTGGATATACCCTGTGCCACCCAGAACATAGCGTTTATCAATTTTTATGCTTACATCAAAATCGCCCCAAACGCCATAAAATTCACGGCCAACATAAGGCGTAGGGTGCCAGCCCTCGGCGTCGTATTCACATAGCTTAGGATACCACTGGCTCATGGAATAGCGTACTTTTGAACTGGGATTATCGCGGCCGCAACGCCGTATTTGAAGCGGTACCTGAGCCTCAAATACCATTTCAAAAACTGCCTTAGACTGAGGCAATAGCGGCTTATCAAGCTGCACTTCTAAAATGGTTTCATCTGTTTTAAAATGTTGTTTGCGTCCGTTCATATAAAGCGATAAAACGCGTTGATATCCAATTTCATCTGCTTTTAAATTATAAATGCGGTCGCGCACTCGGTTATCCCAATCGGGTTTTCCGCCAGGCCCGTTAACCGAACCCTGACGCCGGCTACGAACATCCATCATGCTTCCGGGCTGAAAGGCATTAAAGTATAAATGATAAAAGACGCGGTATAAGGTGTCGGGCGAATGGTTGGTGTATTCTAATTTTTGAGTGCCCTTAAAACGGTTGGTGCTTACGTCCATGTCAATATTCATGGTGTATTTAACCTCCTGTTGCCAGTAATCAGATTGGGCATACAAATGAGCAAACAGGGGGATGTAACTTAAAATAAAAAATAAACGCACAGTCATAATTAAAAAGAAAGGTAATAATTGTTATTAAAAGCCGTACGGCCTGTATATTATATTCAAAACGTTTATCACCATAGAATTATTTATAATTTAATTAAAACTTCGCTAAAAACAATCACCATTAATTAGTATAAATTTTTTAAGAGAAACAATTTTAAACCAGGCGCTTGCTTCCTTAACTCGTATTATAATTGTAATTTTAAAAAACACATGGCACGCATTTTAACAGGTATTCAAAGTACCAATATTCCGCATTTAGGTAATATTTTAGGGGCCATTTTGCCGGCTATTACACAAAGCCAAAACCATGCTCATCAAAGCTTATTTTTTATAGCCGATTTACACAGCTTAACTAGTATTAAAGATGCCGGGGCTATTCATCGGCATACGCTTTCGGTAGCCGCCACCTGGTTGGCTTTTGGTTTAAACCCTGAAAATACATGGTTTTACAGGCAAAGCCGCGTGCCGCAGGTCACCGAGCTGGCCTGGTATTTAAATTGCTTTACGCCATATCCCATGTTGGCTAATGCACATTCATTTAAAGATAAAAGCAATCGCCTAAGCGATGTAAATGCCGGACTTTTTACCTATCCGGTGCTTATGGCCGCTGATATTTTATTATACGATGCTAATTGGGTACCGGTTGGTAAAGATCAAATACAACATCTTGAAATTACAGCCGATATTGCCCGTTCGGTAAATCATCGTTTGCAACAAGACGTTTTTACCATACCCGAAGCGTTAATAAACGATCACCACGCTTTAATTCCCGGCACCGACGGGCAAAAAATGAGTAAGTCGTATCAAAATTATATTAATATTTTTTTACCAGAAAAAGAATTACGCCAGGTTATAAATCAACAGATTATTACTGATAGCAGCCTTTTGCAAGACACCAAAGACCCCAATTCAAACGTTATTTGTCAGCTTATTGAATTGGTGGCCGGCACAGCACGCGCAAATTATACACGCCAAAAACTGCTACAGGGTGGCTATGGCTGGGGCCATGCCAAAACCGACTTACTGCAAGCCATTTTAGAAATCTATGCCGAGCCTCGGCAGCGTTATAACTATTATATGAATCAAACAACAGAATTAGAAACTCTTTTGCAAAAAGGTGAGGCGCGTGCAATGGCTTATGCCCAACTAAAACTTCAACAGCTTAGACAAGCCCTGGGCTATAACGGATGATTACTAAACCCGTTGAGCCCAAATTATTTTTGTTAGATGCCTATGCTTTAATTTACAGGGCCTATTTTGCATTTAGTAAAAACCCACGAATAAATTCTAAAGGCTTAAACACTTCAGCCATTTTTGGATTTACCAATACGCTGCTGGAAGTATTACATAAAGAACAGCCCACACACATTGCAGTTGTTTTTGATTTAGAGGGCCCTACGCAGCGGCATGAGGCTTTTGAGGCTTACAAGGCTAACCGCGAAGAAATGCCCGAAGATCTGCGTACCAGCATTCCCTATATTTTTAAATTGATAGAAGGCTTTCGTATTCCGGCAATTAGCCTAAAGGGCTTTGAGGCAGACGATGTAATTGGAACTTTGGCCCGCCAAGCCGAAAAACGGGGCTTTACCACCTACATGATGACGCCCGACAAAGATTATGGGCAATTGGTAGACACTAACACATTTATTTATAAACCGGCGCGTATGGGCAATGGCGCCGAGGTATTAAACACCGAGGCAATATGTGCCAAATGGCAAATACGCCATGTGGGCGAGCTCATTGATGTTTTGGGATTAATGGGGGATGCTGTTGATAATATTCCGGGCATTCCAGGGGTTGGCGAAAAAACAGCCATACAACTTATTAAAACCTATGGTTCTGTGGAAGCGCTGTTAAAAAATACCTCTCAACTTAAAGGAAAATTACGCGAAAAAGTTGAGCAACACGCCGAACTTGCCCTACAATCTAAACAGCTCGCCACAATAATTACCGATTGTCCGGTAGCATTTAATGAGGCCGAGTTAATACGCAAAGCGCCAGATGCAGAGCTTTTAAAACCCCTGTTTGAAATGCTTGAGTTTAAACGACTGGCAGAACTCGTATTGGGCCAAACAGACTCCAAAAAGACCGATGAGCCATTGGCAGCTAAAGGTTTAAAAACTCAAACTATACCCGATTTATTTTCTGATCTTCAAAACGATTCTGTGCCGCCGCCGGCGCCATCAACACGATTACAACTACACGATATAAACCCAAAGTACAAAACCCTCACTTCTTTACAGCAATGGAAGGGGCTTATAGAAGAGTTAAAATCTCTAAACCGGTTTTGTTTAGATACCGAAACCACTTCCCTACAGGTATTAGATGCAGAACTTTTGGGTATTTCTATTTCGTGGCATGTGCATAGTGCTTATTACTGCGCTTTTCCAGAATCGTTTCAAGACAAACAAAACTGGCTAATGCTATTGCAGCCCATTTTACATAATCCTCTGTTAACCCTAGTTGGGCACAATTTAAAATACGATTTACATATTTTACAAAACTATGGCATACATGTAAATGCAGCACTTGAAGACACCATGGTAGCCCATTTTTTAATTGCACCGGAAATGCGCCACAACATGGACACCCTCTCAGAACACTATTTAAATTATACACCTATACCAATAAGCGCCTTAATAGGCGAACATAAGCAAAAATCTATGCGGGACGTTCCATTAGAGGCCCTGGCACAATATGCAGCTGAAGATGCGGATGTAACCTTACAATTGCAGCAAAGCCTGTTTCCAGAATTACGAAAGCAGAACTTAAACGATTTGTATCAAAGCGTTGAAGCGCCTTTAATTTCGGTGTTAAAAACCATGGAACGAAATGGTATTTTACTAGACAGCCCATTTTTACAACAACTTTCATTGCAATTAAATCAAGACTTGCAGGTTTTGGAGCAAGATATGTATCAATTAGCGGGCACAACATTTAATATATCCTCACCTAAACAAGTGGGGACATTATTGTTTGATCATTTACGTATTGCCGAGGCCCCTAAAAAAACCAAAACCGGACAATACGCAACCGGCGAAGATGTTTTATTAAAATTAGAACAGGCACACCCTATTGTTTCTAAAATATTAGACTTTAGAGAACTTCAAAAATTAAAATCTACATATGTAGATGCATTACCACTGTTGGTACACTCTAAAACGAAACGCCTACACACTACATACAATCAAGTAGTGGCGGTTACAGGACGTTTAAGCAGCGATAACCCCAATTTGCAAAATATACCCGTAAGAACCGCTCGAGGACGTCAAATTCGAAAAGCCTTTATAGCACCTGAAGGCCACGTATTAGTAAGTGCCGACTATTCACAAATTGAATTACGCATTGCTGCTAGCATGAGCGGCGACCCTTCGCTTTGCGAAGCATTTGTTAATAACCGCGATATACATTTGGCAACAGCCGCAAAAGTATTTGGCGTTTCAGAATCTGAAGTTAGTGCTGAAATGCGTTATAAAAGTAAGAGCGTTAACTTTGGTATATTATATGGTCAGGGGCCTTTTGGCCTTGCTGAAAATTTAAAAATACCACGTAGCGAAGCCAAAGCGCTTATTGACCAATACTTTAAAACATATCCCCGCCTTAAAGCATACATGGCCGAGCAAATTGCCTTTGCCCGCGAACAGGGCTATGTAAGTACCTTAATGGGCCGCCGCCGCTGGCTCAGTGATATTTTGTCTACAAATGCTACAGTACGTGCATTTGCCGAACGCAACGCCATAAATGCACCCATACAAGGTACAGCCGCCGATATGATTAAGTGCGCCATGATTAAAATTCAAAATAAACTTATTACGCAAGGATTTAAAAGTAAATTATTACTTCAGGTGCATGACGAGTTGGTGTTTGAAGTGCCACAACACGAACTGGAAGCCGTGCAGCAGATGATAAAAACCTGTATGATAGAAGCGTTGCCGCTAAACGTTCCGGTTGATGTGGGTATGGGTTTTGGCGTCAATTGGTTTGAGGCCCATTAAATTTTTATTTAACCACAATACCATCAATATCCTGATTTATTTTCTTTAAAACTAAAATACGGTGTAGGGTTTCTGCAGCCAATCCGTGCAGCACTAAGCGGTATGCAGCACTGTAAGTTGAAACCGGCACCATGGGGTGCTTATTGTTTACAAGCCCTAAATGGGCGGGTGTTTTTAAAATACGAGATGCATAAATAGCAATGGTTTCATCTAATTGTAAACTGTTGGCAGCTCTAACAAAATCGTTAGACGTTAAAAATAACTGATAAAACGGCGTAAATAATTCAATAGCACTGCGTAGGTCTAAAACATTTGTCCATCGTTTTGGAAACTCAATATGCGAAAACTGATCTTCTGTAATCATCGATAAATCTAATATTTCAGGGGTTTCAAAGGGTAATTTATCATGCTGCAGGGCCGCATTTAAACGAATTACAAAATTATAGAGATTTAAATCGTGGCGCAAAAAAATATCATCCTTTACATCTTCAAAATCTTTGGGTTTAAGCGGATCAAGCGGCAAACGAACGCCCTTGACATTGGCTTCAATAAACATTAAAATTTCGCTGCCAATATGAAAATGTCTAAATATTAAAAGGTTTGCATCTGCACTTACAAAACGCCGCATTCCAAAACTTAATAAACGATGTAACAGGCGCGAGGAATTAATTAGTTTAGGAAAAAAATATTTAAACACATGAATACAAAACATTACAATTTTTGAAAACACAAAAATGATCGGAAAAAAGTATTTGCGCGATCGGGAATCGTTATCACGCATAAGAGCGGCTTTGGTATGCGGATTTATAGGAATGCTACTGTCCAAATACATTGCAAGCCAAGGATTGGGGTCGCGATCATCATGTTTTGTAAAAAGGTGTTCAGCGGGTGTTTGCATAAAATAATTTATGAGTTTATACGTGCCAGTTTTAAAGCCAACCAAAGGTTTATAATACCATTTGATAACGAATAACGACGTGCAGAGGAATTAAAAAGACCCGGATTTTGATGGTGCTTTAAGTGATAGCCCTCGCCCATAACAACGAAGTTTAAAAGACTGGAGTTAATTGCAGCAGATTTTGCATCTGCATCAAAATGTTTACTGTGGCCGAGCGAATTTACTGCGTCGCCTAAATTGTAAATTATAAAAAAGCAAGCCCAAAGCACCCCTAACCCGGTTATCCCCCAAATCAAATAAAATATGGCATGATACATAACACCGGATGTTACCATAATTACGGCGTAATTAAAAGGCCGGCTAACCCATTCGTAAAAGGCAATGGCGGCAACATCTTGAGCATGTGTATTATATTCAAGACCATGCCGGGGCCTCCAATAGGCATCAAAAAATATACGCAAAGAACCTAAACAGGCATATAACATACATTGTACTTTTTGATGAGTATAAATATACCAGCCGCAATGCGCATACCAAAATCCATGTATGTAAGGCGAATGTGGATCATGTATGGTGTCGGTATACAGATGATGTTGTCTATGGGTACCAACCCATTGTACGGGCGTACCGGCCGGTAATGCTAGGATGGTTAATCCATATTCAAACCAGGGCCTTAGCCGTAAGGTACGATGGCTTAATATACGGTGGTATACTATAGAGGCACAGGTGCCCGCTATAACGTACAGCATGAATGCCACTATAATTAAACTCCACATTAATAATTCCCTAATTCTTTTAATTGCATAACATAAAGCGCAGCGGTTGTTTTAGCTGTTTTAACAATTTGATCTGCAACATCCATATTCATTAAGGGATGATTTAAGGCCTTTTCTAAATTATGAAAATGATTTTCATCCGCAACACCGTGATACGTAAAAAATGAAACCTGATCATCGTTTAAGTGCAACTGGGATTTAATCATTTCGCCCCAAAACGCAGCCAAGCGCTTGCCAATACCTTCAATAATAAACATGGAGCCCATTAATTGAACTGGATTAGATTTTGAGGCCTGGTGAAACATATAGGCACTTAATGCCTGACTGCCTATATTTTTAATACCATTTTGTATAGCATTTTTATCCCAACCCATGGCCACCCAGTTGGCTTCTAAAATTTGATAATCGCGGTGCTCGGCAGCAGTATGTTTAATAAATGCCGAACGTAATTCAAACAACTCAATATCAATATTTGAGGCGGCTCTTGAAATCCATTGCGAACCATCAATTACCTGTTGTCTTAAATCGTTAAGTAAAAGTTTATAATCGTCTTTGGAAAGTTTACCAGCGTGAATTTTTTGAATAATAGGAAGCTGTAATAAGGCCGTTTCAAACTGAATCCAAACGGAAGACAATGAACGTACAAGCCACTCAGAAGTACTGTTTGATTCTAATTTTAATTCTGGAGCCTCAATAGGCCGTATGCTGTAATCCTTTTGTGGTTTTTCGCCAGACGGATTAACCACTTCAAGCATAAAAAAACTGGTAATAAATCTTCCGCTTTCTGGAACCATACATAAAATGCGCTGGCCGGCAATCAGCTTACCGCTATTAAAAAGCTCCTCAAGCATTATAAATATAGAGGCAGAACCGGTGTTTCCTTTCGTTTTTAAATTTGAAAACCATTTTTCTTCAGGAATGTAAGCCCCGCCTTTTTCTAACAGCTCTTTAATCTTAGGTTTAAACATTTCAGAGGAATAGTGGCAACATAATACATCAATGTGGTCCGTGGTAAAACGGCCCTGATTTATCAAATCAAAATAATGCACAATACCTTCTTTTATAACTTGATCAAGCAACCGCACATCTTGTTTTAAATTTATAGCTCCATTTGCAGAAGCTTCTTCATAGGATGCATAGTCAAGCCAAGTGGGTTCATTTTCGTTTTGATTATCGTTTTTACCGGTGTACATAACTACCGGATAGTGATGTGCATGCGAACGGATATCTACCCATTCGAGCTTTAATGAAATACCTTGTGTACGGGGCGTATCTTGCAATACCATAGCACCTGCACCATCAGAAAGCATCCAGCGTAAAAATTCCGTATCAAATGGCACCGAATTAATTTTTTGGGCATCAAATCGACTTCCTTTAAAAAGCCTACTTGAAAGTTCTGAACCCACAACCACAGCATTATTAGTTTTTTCAGCAGCAATATGCAGTGCGGCATGTTGTAAAGCCATTACCCCACTGGCGCACACACTTTGAAAACTGGAAACGGCACAGCTTTTAAAAGGTAATCGCGCATGCACCATGCTGGCAAAGCCAGGTACAGGTAAATCGCCTTGCGTTGTACCGGCGGCAAGTAAAGCCACCTGTTCAGGCCGAAGCGAGCTATCCGCTAAGGCACGAAGCACCGCTTTAGAAGCCATTTCAGCATTGGATTCAAGAGTTTGTTGTTTTGTATCCAGTGCATAATGCCGGTACTCAATACCATTTTGTTTGAGAATACGATCTTTTAAGCGGCTGGGCGTATTATGAATGAAGCCAAGGTAGTTTTCCATGGCATCATTTGCAATGGGCGGACCAGGCAAATACGCACCCATAGAAGTAATGTAAACATTGTTCATAGTATTCTTTTATATAGGTTATCCAGGAGTGATGATGCAAAACCAAAATGGATTTGCCACGCGTATGGTGCTCGTTATGGCGGGTCCCAAGCTGAAAAAATTTAGGACCGGGCATTTTCCAAAAACGGTAATTGCAGTGTCCTGAAAAATTAAGCACAATACTGCTTACCGGATACACCATAATCGCCAAAGGCTCTAAAGGAACCATCCAAGATAAACACAACGGTACAGCGCTTAATAATAAAGCCTCAAGGGGATGAAAGCTATATACACTGGTTAAGGTTGGCACCAAAGACCGGTGATGTATGCGATGCACATGCTTCATAAAAAACGGCAGATGCATAATACGGTGAATAACAAAAAAATGAATTTCATTATACAGGTTTAATCCTATAATGCTTAAAATAAAATTAAACCCATTGGTTGCTGCTAATGTTATAGCTCCTGAGCGGACGTAATACAATATAGGCCACGCAGAAAACCCAAATATAAATATAGAGTACAACGAATGCCGAATTTCATAATAGATTTGTTGGCGCGTAACGGGCCGTCTATCTATTTTATAAATCCAGTTTCGGGCCTCAAATGCGTTTAATAAAAACTTAAAAACCCATCCTAAGCCAAAATATAATAATAAAAAATAGCTTACGCTTAAAAGCCATTGTTCTAAAAAAGAAGCATTATAAAAAAAATACTGTTGAAGCTGAACCAACATTTTCAAATGTATTTATTTACCTTGTTCTTAGCAAATTCAATAGTTGCAAAAAATACTAAGTTTTAATTTTAGCATAGGCTACAAAATACGGGTTAACTAAACTTTCAGTATTGTAACGCAATGGCGCTTTTGTTTCCCAATTTAATATAGCGCCACCATTTTCTTCAATTATACATTGCCCTGCTGCGGTATCCCATTCCATCGTTTTACCAAAGCGTGGATACTCGTGTACCCGGTGTTCGGCAACATAAGCCTGTTTTAAACTGCCACCGGCAATTAACGTGTTAACATCTCCAAGTTTAAATTTTAGTGCATCTACATACTGGGCTTCATGTGCACCAAAAGCCGAACGGCTGCAGGCCACAGTATAAATATGAGGCAGTATCTTTTTTTCAATACGACATGCATCACAAAGCAATTCATCAAGAGGTTCTTTTATATGCGGAATTTTTAAATAATAGGCACCGCAATGGCGCTCGGCAAAATACAACATACGTAGAGCCGGAAAATATAAAATACCCAAGCAGGGCACTCCTTGTTCAACAAGCGCAATATTAACGGCATAATCCGGATATTTTTTAATAAATGCCTTAGTGCCATCTAGCGGATCAACTAACCATAAACGGTTCCAAAGCTTTCGTTCGCTATAGGGTACAATAACTTGTTCTTCACTTATAATAGGAATCTTGCTTTTAACTAAATAATTAAATATAATATCATCGGCCGCTTTATCTGCATCGGTAACGGGCGAACCATCAGGCTTTAGCAACGTTGTAAAACCACTGAGCTGAATGGATTCTATACGCTCGCCGGCCTTTAAGGCAGCCATTATGCCCAGCTTTAAAAGCGCTGAGGGTTGCCAACTAATCATTAGGTGAACCGTTTTGTATCCAGCGTTTAAGTTTTAAAATATCGCAGGCGTTAAGTGGGCTTGTATTTTTAGGCATGGCAGAATAATTAGCGTCATGCATTATGGAGCCCATAAAACGTAATTGCTTTGATTCCGCTTGCACCGAAACGTAGTCTTGTAAAGTAATTCCGCCTCCCGGCGCTGCGCCCAAATGACACCCCGTACACCATGTTTTAATAATTGGAAATACAGTTTTAGAAAATGTCGCTTCACTGGTATCGCAAAAGTGTCTTTCGGCGCTATCTTTAGGAGCACCGCGGGCAATCCAGTGGCGTATTTTATAAATATCAGAGGCAGAAAGTGCTGGGTATTGTTTTGGAGGCATTTCAGGCGAAGCGCCCGAAATTTGAATATATAACTCACTAAATGCGGGAAAGCCAGGCTTTATATAACGCTGTACGTCTTCATATACCGAAAAATTACCCAACTTTTTTTCACTACCATCGTGGCATCCGTTTTGAGTACAATGTGTAATTAATATGGGGCTTATATCGGTGTTATAATTGTGATTTTCGGTTTCGCCAATGGATTTAGTACAGCTTGTGGTACAAAGCCAAATAAAAAATAAAACCACACCTGTATTCATAATGAATGCAACAGGGAAATACGCTGGGCAACATTTTGTGCAAGCGCTATATATTGCTCTTGATAAATAGATTTATCGTGTAAAATAGCGGGTCGTCCGGCATCAGCGGCCTCACGTATACTTTGTATTAAAGGCAACTGTGCCAACAGGGGAATATTAAGTTCTTCAGAAAGGTGCCGTACGCCGTCTTTACCAAAGATGTAATATTTATTTTGAGGCAATTCTTGTGGAGTAAACCAAGACATATTTTCAATAAGCCCAAGAACCGGAACATTTAACTGTGACAATTTAAACAGTGAGATGCCTTTTCGCGCATCAGCAATGGCAACAGGTTGTGGTGTACACACTATAACAGCGCCGCTAAGGGGTATTTGGCTACAAAGTGTTATATGGATATCCCCTGTTCCTGGAGGAAGGTCAACAATTAAATAATCTAATTCACCCCAGTCGGTATCAAAAAACAACTGCGTAAGTGCTTTGGTGGCCATGGGTCCGCGCAATGCAACGACCTGATCAGGAGCTGCTAAAAACCCAATAGAATTTAGTTTAATACCATAACTTTCAACGGGCGCCATTTTTTTTGCACCATTAAGCTCTGCAGGACCCGGCCGTTCATTTTCTACTCCAAACATAATATGTTGTGAGGGGCCATAAATGTCGGCATCAACAATGCCTACACGCGCTCCGGATAAGGAGAGGCCTAAGGCTAAATTTGCAGCTATAGTACTTTTCCCCACGCCGCCTTTTCCGCTGGCAACAGCAATAATGTGGCGTACATGTTTTAGTGCACCATCGGCCTTAGCTTTAGTATTAATTACTTCGGCATCCATGGTAACTGTAACTTCAGCATTTGAATCCACAAATTGTAAAATGGCATTTACACAAGCCTTATGAATAAGATCTTTCATCGGACAAGCCGGCGTTGTTAACATAACCGTAAATGCAACACGGTTTTCAGTAATTTTTAAGTGGCGAATCATGCCCAGGGTTACCAAATCTTTTTTTAAATCTGGATCTTCCACATAACGTAAGGCATCTAAAACGGCCTTTTCAGTTATAGGCATATTTTTAATTTGAATTGGATGTTGCCGGCTGAACAGGAATATTCACGGAGCCTTCGGCCTCTTGTAAACGTTCATGTAAATGCTTTTCCATAGAATCTTTAATGCGTTTGGCGTCGGCGTGCATTTTAGTTCGGTCTTCAGAAGCGGGTCCGCAGGAACAGATAAAACCGACACAAATAATAATTATACGAAGTATCATAATTTAAAGGTATAAAAAAAGGGCCTATAAGGCCCTTTAATAAATCTGATTAAAACCCCTATTTAGTGAGCAGGAGCTTCAGCAGCAGTTGCAGCTTCAGCAGCAGATGCATCAACAGCAGGAGCTTCTTCTACAGGAGCAGGAGCTTCTACAGCAGCAGAATCAACTTCATTAGCAGTAGCTTCAGCAGCACCACCACAAGAATACAAAGTAGCTAAAGCAGCTACAGCAACGATTGAAAGTACTTTTTTCATTTTTTAGTTTTTTAAGTTTGCAAATTAATCGCATTTTAACCAAATAGTAACCCAATGCAAAGAAAAAAAATTATAAATAGCTGATTACCAACTATATAAATTTAAAATCGTATATTAATTAAAATTAAAATTAATAAAATAGGGTTACTTTTATACACTTTTAGCATCAATGCATACAAACTTACATCTAATTAGCCCGTTTACTTCAGATCACGATGTGCTATCTGATTTATTAAATGAGCGTGTTGGAGGGTATGAAAAATTTAAATCAAAATATTTCAGCATGATACATGCTCTGGTATATAAAAATAGTGGCACCCAAACAGATGCTGAAGATTTGTTTCAGGAAAGCCTTTGGGTTTTATTAGAAAATTTAAGAAAACCCGAATTTCGATTAAGCTGTCAACTTAGTACCTATTTGTACGCAGTGGCTAAACGCATTTGGCTTAAACAACTGAATTATAATCAAAAATCAAAATTGTACATAGAACATGAAGCCGCCACCGAAGGAATTGAATTAGAAATTACTGAAACGGAAGCGCACGAAAAAAATCTTACACGATTAAACAGGGCTTTTGATCGGCTCGGCAGCCCCTGTGCAGAATTAATTAAAGATTATTACATTAATGGATTTACAATGGAAAAGCTGGCTGGCAAATGGCATTATACCAATACAGACACGGCCAAAACCCAAAATATAAATGCCTGCAACGTTTACGAAAATTATTTTTTGAAACCCCATGATGACCACTGAAGAATATTTTGAGCGCGCCGAATTAGGTTTGTTAAGTACTGAAGAATTAGAGGCTTTTACTATCAGGCTCCAAACGGATCCTTTATTCAATAAAGACTGGCAAGCCTTTCTTGAATTCAAATCAACATTGGCATATATGCAACGAAAACAAAAATTTAAAAAGCAATATGCTCAGGAAAATACAATACATTCCAAAACAAACCGGCATCCTTTTAAAATACAGCTTGCCGCCGCCGCCGTAATTATTGTAATAAGTATTTTTTCAACGATATTAATTTTACGTTTTTCGGGATTGTTTTTGCATTCTAATAGCCGTGAAATCACGTATCTTAATCGCAAAGTAGATTATATTGATCAGCATCAGCGTGCAGCAAAATCAACAGAGGCTTTAAAAAAACGAAAAGAACTTTCGGCACATGCTAGTAATGAAGGCAGCGCATTTGCTATAAATAACCAAGGTCTTTTATTAACCAGTTACCATTTAATACAAGGCTTTAATGAAATGTTTATTAGTAATGATGCATTTGAACGCATTCCCGTAAAATTAGAATTTGCAAACCCCGAATTGGATATTGCTGTTTTAAAAATTCAAGACAGCTTGGTTTACCAAAACTGGAAAATACCCTATAATTTCCGCTACAGCGATTGCCGCCTGGGTGAAGATGTTTTTACGCTCGGGTATCCCCGAAAAGATGTTGTTTATGGAACCGGTGTTTTAAGCTCAAGAACAGGGTTTGATGAAGACAGCACCATGTGTCAAATTTCAATTCCTGTAAATCCCGGAAACAGCGGAGGACCAGTTTTTGATAAAAACGGACAAGTAATAGGCATGATTAAAGGAAAAAATATGTCAGCGGAAGGCGAATCCTTTGCGCTGAAAGCCCCAGCCATTAAATCTGTTATAGAAGGCCATAAAATCCAAAATGGCATTGCCAATACTGTTAATAAATTAATGGGATGTAATCGCGATTTGCAATTAAAACGTATAAATCCATATGTTTTTAATGTGGTAGTTTTTAAACATTAAAAAGCTGTAATTTATTTAGGGTTTAGGTTTAATCATAAAATAAATGTTTGTGATTATTAAATTCTCCTGTACAAATCTTAACGTCAATGCCACACGCATTAAAAACTTGGTTGTGCAATCTATGAGTATTAGTTGGGCGGAAAATGCTAATTTGTTTAGGTTTTAAATGTTATCGTTTTTCTATTCTCATCCATACAACAGCATAAAAACCATACTCACCTTCTACACCAAACTGAATAAAGTGTTTAATTTTTGTTTCTGTAACAGATAATTCATCTTTAACCTTTGGTCGTTTATCAAAGTATTGAGCAATTGCTAATTGTTTTTCGGCTTTAACAGTAGCATCAGCTAATGCAGATTGATAGGCTTCTTATTCGGTTTTACCCAAACCCTGTCCCTGCGACCACACAGTATATCTCCAATTAGGGTCTTTAAAATTAACTTTATCAGGAGGAACCATCATATCTCTTTCTTGAAATATCATATCTCCAAATCGCCAATCATTTTTAAACCATGCAGTATCAATATACCCTGTTACTATTTCATAATTGTTAATGGACTCATTGGATTCTTGTTGAGCAAAACACAACATGCTTAATAGCAACGAAAGGGATAAGATTGTATTTTTAATAACTTATTTATTAGATTTAAAGATAGTTTAATTTGTTTTGAAACATGTAACTTAAACCCGTGTTAAGGCGCCTGAATATTTCAAATTTTGCATTAGTAAAACATGCCGAGTTGGAGTTTAGTCCGGGTTTAAATGTTATAACAGGAGAATCAGGTTCGGGTAAATCACTATTGGTAGACGCTCTTGAACTTTTAATTGGGCAGCGCGCCCGCCACACAAATACCAGCGGTTTAAAATGCATTATTGAGGGGCATTTTGACTCGCATCCTGAATTAAAAGCACTTATAAAACACATTCACGTTGATGATTTTGGACAGCAGCTTATTATCAGGCGCGAAATATACGATGGAAAATCCAGAACCTTTGTAAATGATACTCCGGTAGTACTTGGTGATTTAAAGCGCGTGGGCGCCTTACTTTTAGATTTGCATCATCAAGACGATACGGCCGATTTATGGGATACCGATTTCCAAATGCAGTGGCTGGATGGATTTTTAAATACGCCGACAACCCGTTTACGTTATAATGAAGCATTTGCACTTTACGAAAAGGCAATACATGACATTAATACATATAATCAGGCCATTGAAAAACGCGCGCGCGAAGAAGACTATATTCAGTTTCAACTGAATGAAATGAATGCTATCAATTTAAAACCAGGCTCCTATGCTTTATGGATGGAGGAATTAAAACGTTTGGAAAACGCCGAGCGGTTTAGTTCACAATTACAATTTTGCCAGGAGGCATTACAAACCGGAGAGCATAATATTCAAGATCAGCTTAAAGGGGTCCAAAAACAGCTACAAGATGTTTCAGTAGATGGCGCTAAAGAACTGGTAAATCGGTTACATCAGGTGCGATTAGAAATTACCGATATAGCACAAGAACTCGATTCGTTGGGCGCGCAGTATAATCAAAATCCGGCGCGCTTAGCGGAACTTCAAGAGCTTATTTATAAACTGCAAAAGCTAATGAAAAAGCATGGTATTTCGGATGAACCGGCATACCATACATTATGGCAGTCCTACCTTGATTTTAATGAAGAAACACAACGCCTACAACACGCCTGTGCTTCGGCAACACAAATTAAAAGTAAACAATTTGAAATTTTACAAACGCTGGGTTTGTCCTTACGCACCGCACGGCATAAACTGGCTGCTGAGTTGGAACCCATAGTGGAACAAGAGTTAAAAAAATTGGGAATGCCTTCGGCGGTATTTAAATTAGAATTTACTGCGCTTGATGCCCCTGCCGCCCAAGGGCTTGACCGTTTAAATATATGTTTTTCAGCAAACAGGGGTCAACCCCCACGTCCTGTTGCGCAGGTTGCAAGTGGCGGCGAGCGCGCACGATTAATGCTAGCTTTAAAAGCGCAGCGCGCAGCGCATCAATCAAACACCACATTAATTTTTGACGAAATTGATGCAGGCGTAAGCGGCGCTATTGCGGATCGTTTGGGTCGAAAACTTTTACAGCTTGGTAAACATGTACAGGTAATATCAATTAGCCATTTGCCCCAAATTGCTTCTAAAGGCCAACAGCATTTAAAAATATATAAAACAGAACATGAAAATACCACCGAAACGCATGTTAAAATTTTAAACCCAACAGAGCGTATTCAAGAAATTGCCAGCATGCTGAGTAATGGTGAAATCACACAAAAAGCGCTTGAAAATGCCGCACAGTTATTACAAGAGCATTATTGAATTATGTATCTTTGAATTATGTCATATCAATTGTTAAAAGGCAAACGGGGGATAATTACCGGAGCTTTAGATTCCAGTTCCATTGCATGGAAGGTTGCACAACGTGCACACGAAGAAGGCGCGCAATTTACATTAACCAATGCCCCTATTGCCATGCGTATGGGCGAAATACATAAGCTGGCAGAGGCTACAGGATCAAAAATTATTCCTGCGGATGCTACCAATGTAGACGATATTACAACACTTTATCAAGAATCGATGCAGGTTATGGGGGGTAAAATTGATTTTGTGCTGCACTCAATAGGCATGAGTGTTAACATTCGAAAAAACGTACCTTATACGGCTTTAAATTATGAGTATTTTAATAAAGGTATAGATGTTTCAGCATTATCCTTTCATAAAATGTTGGCTGTGGCCCATAAGCTGGACGCACTAAACACACACGCCTCAGTGGTAGCCCTAAGTTATATTGCAGCCCAACGTGCGTATCCGTTTTATACGGATATGGCAGACATTAAAGCCATGCTTGAAAGTATTGCCCGAACCTTTGGATATCATTATGGCAAACAAAAACAGGTACGCATAAATACCGTATCGCAATCACCTACACGCACGGTTGCAGGCAGCGGCATAAAAGGATTTGATGCTTTTTTTGAATTTGCTCAGGCACAGTCACCTCTTGGAAATGCCAGTGCTGAAAGTTGTGCCGATTTTTGCGTAGCCCTGTTTAGCGATTTAACCCGAATGGTAACCATGCAAAATCTGTATCACGACGGGGGATATTCTTCAACAGGCGTTAGCCAACAACAATTGGATTTAATTCAACACACATAATGATGCTGCAAAATCACTGGGTTAAAAACGATAAAAAAGCCTATTTATTAATCGGACTTTTTTCAACGGTAGTTTTTGTAGCCGTTGTGATTTTAGGTCGGGTAAAATGGGAGGTAAATCTTGGATTTAATGTACATGTTTTTGCTTTATTAAATGCCATTATAAATACCTGTATTGCGATAGTATTACTTGCAGCGCTGTGGGCCGTTAAATCAAAAAAATTTCAATTGCACAAAGCGTTAATGCTAACAGCGCTGGTAATGTCGATATTATTTTTAGTGTCCTACATTTTGCATCATTTACTTTCGGGAGAAACCCGCTTTGGGGGCACCGGCGCTATGCGGGTTGTATATTATAGCCTTTTAGTTAGTCATATTATTTTAGCAGCACTTATTTTGCCATTTATACTATATACGGCTTACCGCGGTTTAACAGGAGAGTACGATCGGCATAAAAAAATAGCCCGCTATACTTGGCCGCTTTGGTTTTATGTTGCTGTTACGGGGCCATTGGTATATTTTTTAATTAGCCCCTATTATCAATAGGAAATTTAAAATTCAATGCATTTCAAAAATAGGAGTGCTGTATATGTAATTTTACTTACTGCTTTCAGCGCGTGCAATTTTAAAGAAAAAAACCCCACGTGGACAGATGGCGTATCAGAACTTATTTATACCAATTGCAGCCCCTGCCATAGAGATAACGGTAATGCCCCTTTTGCCTTACTCACCTATGAACAGGTAAAAGCTAAGGCCAACCGAATACACTGGGCTACAAAAACCCGCTACATGCCCCCCTGGCCAGCAGATCCAACGTACAGGCATTTTTTGTACGAGCGTGTTTTAAGCGACACACAAATTAAAATGCTCTCACTTTGGATAACATCTGGAATGCCCTGGGGCGACCGTACAATACAGCCAAAACCTCCGGATTTTCCAAATGGCTCATTTTTTAGAAAGCCCGATCTTGTGTTGCATCTTCAACACGCCGTTAAATTATCAGGTAACGGGCGCGACAGTTTTGTTATTGCTAAATTTCCTTACCAATTACCAAAGGATACGCTACTAGATTTTGTTGAATTTGTTCCCGGTATAAAACGACGTGTTCACCATGTTAATGGTCATTTATTGAGTTATTTCCGAAATTCTGCAAATCCTTTTAAGGGTATTGAAACATTTGGCGATTCTAAAGTTAAAAGAGATTCTGTTTACGCGGCTATGGGATTAAAATATAATGATGCACAATCACCGGATTTTCCCGTTTTAACACCCAACACCGTTTATTATTTGCCCGGGTATTTGCCATTTGCATATCCTGACACATGGGGCGGAGTAGTATTAAAAAAAACGGGAGCCTTTTTACTAAATACAATTCATTATGGGCCGAGTCTGCATAACCAAAGCGATTCATCGCTATTAAATGTGTTTTTTAGATCATCACCCATAAAACGTCCTTTTTCAGAAGCACAAATAGGAAGTTTTGGACTGGCGCCCGTTACACCCGATTTAATAATACCGGCAAATCAAAAACCCAAATTTACATCGGCATTAAAACTTGAAAAAAAAATAAGTTTACTTTCTGTTAATCCTCATATGCATCAAACGGGCGCTACATTTAAAGCCTACGCCCTTAAACCCAATGGAGATACGATTCCAATTATTCGAATTTTAAAATGGGATTTTCGCTGGCAGTATTACTATACTTTTGAATATCCTGTAATTTTAGATGCGGGCACCTGGATTAAACTGGAAGCTACATTTGATAATACGGCTCAAAATCCCAATAACCCGTTTAGACCTCCGCGCACCATCACTTCTGGAAATGGTATAGAAAGCATGAAGAGCACAGAAGAAATGCTACAACTGATATTTACATATGCACCCTACCGTAAGGGGGACGAAACACGATTTTTAAAACGCACGTTTTAAAGATTTAAAACAGACTTACAGCGATGAAACAAAAATGGATCGGACTTTTGAAGCATGGGAATAGATTTTAATAAAATTTCGCGATCAGATTTTTGATGTGTAGTATACCCGAGCATGGTTGGGGCATAGCGCTGTAAGGTATAGCGTATATACCGAAGCTCTATGAGAGCCGGGTACGATTGAATTAATTTTTCTAATTGGGTTTTACCTTCATTAAAATAATTCCATTTACTGTAGGGATTCCACACATGATTGGCCATGCTCATGTGAGCCGCTGCCGCGTATGCTCTATATACAGGCAGCTCAGACCCTTTATATTTTGAATACACCAACTTACACAAGGCCGCATTGGATTCAAAATGTGAAAATCCAAATCGGGGATTGCTGAGGGTGTCGGGCGGAAACACTGCCATACTAAGCCACAACAAGGCAAACATGGTTATAGTAAATTAAGTGAATTGCGCAGGTAACTGCTGGCAAATAAAACGGCTTTTTGAGGGTTTGGAATTCGAATACGCTTTTGCATGATTTGCCGCGCTTGAGTGTTTCGGATTTTGTTAAACAAAGAGCGGTAATATATATAAGCTACATAAACTCCCAATCGCGCCTTTTTGGGTAGTTTTAAAATACCCTCCATGCCATGATCAAAGTCTTTTTCTATATCACGTTCAATACAGGCTTTATCAGATTCAGTCATGGATTCTAAATTAACACCCGGAAAATAAACACGACCTAAAACAGCGTAATCGGCTTTTAAATCACGTAAAAAATTTATTTTTTGAAAGGCTGAACCCAATGACATGGCGTTGGGTTTTAATTGTTCGTATAACTTGGCATCCCCCATGGTAAATACCTTTAAACACATTAACCCAACCACTTCGGCAGAACCCAAAATATAGGCTTTATAACTGGATTCATCATGTGCCGTTTGGTGCAGATCCATGGACATGCTATTTAAAAAGGTTTCTATTAAATCCATATCAATTTGAAAGGTGTTAACCACCTGCTGAAAATGATTTAAAATGGGATTTGTACTTATGCCACGGGCAATACTTGTATACGTATCTTGCGTAAACTCACGCAATAAATCGGATTTGGGGTAATTATGAAAACTATCAACAATTTCATCTGCAAGCCGAACAAAACCATAAATACCATGAATGGGATCTTGAATACCACGATCTAAAAAACGAATACCCAAACTAAAGGATGTGCTGTAAGAGGCGGTTACAATGCGGCTGCTGTCTCTGGAAACGGCATCAAAAATGGATTTCATAATGGTTAAACAAAAATCAGTTTAAAAAGTTCATAACCTGTTCGGCCGCCAGTTTTCCTGAAATTAATGCCGGTGGTACTCCGGGGCCGGGCACGGTAAGTTGGCCCGTAAAATACATGTTTTTAATACGTTTATGGCGTAAAGCCGGTTTTAAATGGGCGGTTTGCATCAAGGTATTGGCCAGCCCATACGCATTACCTTTAAAAGCATTGTAATCTTTAACAAAGTCTAAAGGAAGATAATTTTTACGGTATACAACATGGGGTCGAATATCTAAACCGGTTTTAGCGGCAATCCGCTTACAAACCAGATTAAAGTAAAATTCAATATCCGGCGTTGTATGGTCTAAACCTGGCGCCACAGGAATTAAAATAAAACAATTTTCATGTCCTTCGGGCGCGGCCCCGGGGTCTGTTTTAGAGGTGCAACTTAGGTAAAATAATGGAGCTTTAGGCCATTCGGGTGTATCATAAATGGATTCGGCATGGGCATTAAATGCAGTATCAAAAAATAAATTATGATGCAGCACACCTGGAATTTTTGTATTTAAACCTAAATAAAAAATAATACTGCTGGGCGCCATTTTGCGTGTTTTCCAATAGCGCTCCGAGTATTGTCGGTTTTCGGGCCCTAATAGCACGCGGTCTGTAAATTCATAATCGGCGGAGGAAATTACAGCATCAAAAGGCACAAATCCAGAATCTAATAGAATGCCCTGGCTGAGGCCATTTTGAACCCGTATGCGTTTTACATCCTGTTTGGGGTGTAAGTGCACGCCAAGCTCTTGTGCTAAAGCACTCATGGCTTTGGCGATATTTAGCATGCCGCCTTGCGGATACCATGTGCCTAAAACTAAGTCGGCGTAGTTCATTAAACTGTATAAGGCTGGGGTGTGTTGTGGTTTAGCGCCTAAAAACAAAACAGGAAATTCTAAGAGTTGAATTAAACGGGGATCTTTAAAAAACTTACGCACATGTGCACTTAAACTTTTAAATACATCCAATTTAAAAATACCAGAAAGCAATTGCGGATCTAGTAATTCAGATATGTTAATGCCAGGCTTATAAACTAAGCTGCCAACACCAACATTATATTTGTATTGGGCTTCGGCTAAAAACGTTTTTAAATGAGCAGCACTTCCGGGCTCAATTGCCTCAAAACATGCGTATAACTGTTCAATGTTTGCTGAAACATCAAGCGCATCCGACTCAAAAAACACCCTATACCCGGGATCAAGCCGTATAAGATGATAGTAGTTTGCTACCGATCTATTAAAGTCATTAAAAAAACGTTCAAACACATCTGGCATCCAATACCAACTCGGACCCATATCAAACACAAAACCATTTTCGGTATAATGACGCCCGCGACCTCCAAATACGTCGTGCCGTTCATATACATGTACCTCATATCCGGCTTTTGCTAAATAGCATGCCGAAGAAAGGCCACTAAACCCACCTCCAATAACTGCTATTTTATTTTTTGAGTTCCTCATTACTCGTTAAACAAAACCCAGGCGCTTTTGTTTAATGGTTGCAACATGAACCGTGATGTAATTGTAATAGGAGCCGGTATAGGAGGGCTTACAACATCTATTTTATTAGCAAAATCAGGTTTTCAGGTGCGTGTTATTGATCAGGCGCCGTGCGCAGGCGGCAAACTTAAACAAATGCATTTAGGACCCTATCGATTCGATCGGGGGCCTTCGTTATTAACCTTACCCGAACACATCTCTGAATTGGGTGCTTTAGCAGGGTTAAAGCCATTTGACTGTTTGCGTTTGTCATCAGTAGTATATACTCAATTTGAGGACGGCACATCATTTTCAAGCGGTGCAGATGTAAATTCTTTAGCCTTAGTTTTAGATGAAGCCGGATTAGCCTCTAGTAAAACGGTTTTAAACACGTTTAAATTGGCTGCGCGCCATTACCGTATTACCGCCCCCGTGTTTTTAAAACAAAGCTTGCACCGTTGGCGTTCGTACTTTAAAATGAGTACGTTTAAAGGAATAATGCTATTTCCTATAGCTGCTGTTTTTAAAAGTATGGCAAATCAAAATGCAAGCCGGTTTAAGAATCCAAAGGCGCAACAGTTTTTTAACCGCTATGCAACCTATAACGGATCAAACCCGTATCGCGCACCGGGCTTACTTAATATGATTCCGCATTTGGAATTTGAATGTGGCGCGTATTTTCCAAAACAGGGTATGGCGGCTATTCCTGAGTATTTGTATGAAGCGGCCTGCAAATTAGGTGTTAAATTTATATTTAATACCCGGGTTACCTCTGTTTTAGATTTAAACTTAAAAACTAAAGTTGTACATACAGCATCGGGTATTTTAAAGGCCTCAATACTGGTATGTAATACCGATGTTCATTTTTTTTATACGCAGCTGGCGCCACAATTAAAATATGCCCAACGTTTTAAAAAAGCTGAAAAATCAAGCAGCGCATATGTGTTTTTTTGGGGCATAAACCGAAGCTTTGATCAATTGCAGGTGCATAATATCTTCTTTTCAAAAAATTATAAGCAAGAGTTTAGCACCATTTTTGATGCCGGTAATATTCCCGAAGATCCTACTATTTATGTTCACATAAGTGCAAAAGTCTGTTCAACGGATGCACCGAAAGGCCATGAAAATTGGTTTGTAATGGTTAATGTGCCCCATAACAGTACACAACTACCTATTTCATACGGCCCCATACTACGGCAACATGTAATAAATAAATTAAACCGCATGTTGCACACGCAGTTACAAAATCATATTGTTGAGGAAAGCACGCAAGATCCATTTACTATAGAGCGCGACACCTCATCGTTTGGAGGGTCACTGTATGGAAATTCAAGCAATTCAAAATGGTCTGCTTTTTTGCGACACCCCAACTTTAAATCAACCGTTAAGGGATTGTATTTTACAGGAGGCAGCGTGCATCCCGGAGGAGGCATTCCCTTGTGTATATTCAGCGGACATATAACAGCGGGTTTAATTAAAAAAGATTATACAATATGAATAATATTGCACGTGCGGCATTTGTCTTTTTAATTATAGTTTATACTTCGGGCGTAATTGGCATGTGGCTGCGTCCGCAGATGTTTATACCGTATACGCCTGCCGTATTACTTATGTTTGCATTATATTTTATATATGTACATCGCCGGCTGTCGGGCAGATTTTTTTTGGCATTGGCCGTTATGGGGGCTTTAAGTTATGCTATCGAAGTATTAGGCGTTACAACCGCTTGGGCTTTTGGAACATACCATTACGGTACGGCATTTGGACCAAAAGCCGCAGGCGTACCTTTATGCATAAGCCTTAACTGGATTTTGGTTTTGTGTGCCTGCTGGGGATTTTGGAGCTTTTGGAAAATGCCCTTTGTGTTACAAAGCCTATTAACGGCATTACTCTGTACTTTTATAGATATCCTTATGGAGTCTTTAGCCCCTCATTTTAACTGGTGGTTTTTTTTAGGGGGTTATGCCGGTATATATAATTATTTGTGCTGGTTTTTGTGGAGCTTTACATTGGCACTAATCTTTAAATCCACATTAATGCAGGTTAAACACCCAATAGCCATGCACTGGATTATTTTAAATGGTCTTTATTTTTTAATTCTCAATCTTAAATTTGTTACGCTATGAGTTCCAATTTTGTAAATGCCCTAATTGTAATAATTACATTTATAATAACTGAGTTTTCAGCTTGGGCCAATCACCGGTACATTATGCATGGTTTAATGTGGTATTTTCACAAAGACCACCATAAAAAAGATCATAATCATAAACTGGAACGTAACGATGTTTTTTTTCTTATGTATGCTATTCCCAGCTGGTTGTGTATAATGTTTGGCATGATGCATCAGTATGCCTGGTATACTTGGGTGGGCTTTGGCATAGCCTTGTATGGACTGGCATATTTTATTGTGCATGATGTTATTATACACCAACGGATTAAGTGGCTGAGCAAATCTGATAACCTATATATATTAGCACTGCGCCGTGCCCATAAAATGCACCATAAGCATCTTGAGCGCGTGCATGGCGAAAGCTTTGGCATGCTATTTATACATCCTAAATATTTTAAAGAGGCTCGAAAATTAAAACTGCAACAGCGTGGCTCCTGAATGGGATTTTATAATTGTAGGTGGTGGCGCTTCAGGACTTAGCCTGGCATATACGCTTTCAATATCTGAGTTGGCATTTAACCGGGTTTTAATTTTTGAGCCTGAAACTAAAATTGAAAACGACCGTACCTTTAGTTATTGGACAACCGACCAACACGAGGACCCCTGGGACAGCATACTTTTTAAGACATGGAACGCATGTACGTTTAAACCACATCAAAAATCCCGTTTTGATATTTCACCATTTGTTTACAAAACACTTCGGGCAGCTGATTTTTACAAATTTGTAAAAACACAGTTACAACAGGACACACGATTTGTAATACTTCAGCAAGCGGTAAGTAACATAGAAACCCATCAGGAGTATGGCTTAGTGTATAGTAATGGAACACCATATAAGGCGCAATGGGTATTTAACAGCGCGTATAGACATCAAACTATAATTTCATCAAAGCCCCATTTATGGCAGCACTTTAAAGGCTGGAGCATTAAAAGCACAGAACCTGTTTTTAAATTACAAAATGCCCCCATTTTTATGGATTTTACAGTTGATCAAAAAAACGATTGCCGTTTTATGTACGTATTGCCTTATTCAAATCATAGCGCATTAATTGAATACACTGGATTTTCTGCCCATACGTGGGATGATGCAGAATACGAAGATGCGATAAAGGCATACATAAGCACACTGCAAATTTCAAATTACACCATTTTCGAACATGAGTCGGGAAAAATACCAATGTCCGCCAATGCGTTTAAAAATCCCTACGGCGCGCGCGTAATTCCAATAGGTACGGCAGGCGGTTGTACTAAAATGTCAAGCGGTTATACGTTTGCATTTATTTTAAAACACAGTCATCAAATTTGTAATGCCCTGCTGAAAGGCACAACGCCCAAGCCTATAAACGCCAATGGCGTTATGAATGGTATGATAAAACACTGTTAGAAGTGTTGCAACATACTAATTACGGTGGCGCAAAACTATTTACACATTTATTTAAAATGCATACGCCCCAGCGTTTATTTAAGTTTTTAAATGAAGAGAGCACTTTTACAGACGAGCTTAAAATAATGTGGAGCATGCCGTTTAAAGTATTTATTCCTGCTGCAATGCGTGCTATAAAACATATGTTATAATGGCATAACGCGTTTTACGCGCTTTCAGCCTCTAATGTGATAACGGTAATTTCGGGCCAAATTCCCAAACGCCCCGGATAACCTAAAAATCCTAAACCGCGATTTACATATAAATATTGCTTGCCGTTTTGATACAGCCCGGCCCATTGTTTATAAATCCATTTTGACGGACTCCAGCGAAAACCTGGAATTTCAATTCCCAATTGCATGCCATGGGTATGCCCGCTTAATGTAAGATCAATATCTGGAAATTCGGGCCGCACCTGTTTATCCCAATGGCTGGGATCATGACTCATTAAAATTTTAAAATGTTCGGGATTTATATTTTGATAAGCGTCATGTAGTTTACCATATTTTGGAAAATGCAAATTAGCCCCCCAGTTTTCAATACCCATAAGGCTTATACTGGAATTACCTCTTGTAATAACTACATGGCGATTTAATAAGAGCTGCCATCCATACGAATGTTGAAGCGCTATTAAATGCTTTAAATTATCCGATTTTTCCTTGGGCGATGGCCAGGCAACATAATCGCCATAATCGTGATTGCCTAAAACAGAATATACGCCATCGGTGGCCCTAATACGCTTAAGCACCGTATCAAAACCATGAAGCTCATCGGCTTTGTTGTTAACCAAATCGCCTGTAAATAAAATTAAATCGGGCTTTTGATTTAACATCATAGCAATGGGCGTATTTAAAATTTCAGGTGAAGTAAATGAGCCGCAATGTAAGTCTGAAATGTGTACAATAGTATATCCTGAAAACGCTGCCGGAATTTTTTTAGAACGGATTCGCACGTTATGAATGCGGTATTTATAAGCACCGCGCACCATCCCATATATTAATCCCACAGCCGGAATGACAGTAAACGCTAAAGCCAATTGGGAAAAAAATTTAAGCCGACTTATGCCCCCCGGAACGGAACCAGCACGTGAAGGGGTAAAGCAGCGGTACAACCAACGAAAAAAACGTACCACATCATCACTTAATAAAAAAAGTGAACCCACCAATTTGCAAAGCACCAAAATCATTACAAAGGCCATTATCCAGCGCAGCCAGCCGGGCCATGTGGGCGGCGGATATACCAGGCTGATAAGTCCCAACAGCAGCGTAAACCCTGCAATTAAATAAGCCGTATTTAAAATCCAAGTTTTTGTACGTAGCGTAAAATCCTGACTAAGCGTTTTAAGTCCTTGTAAAAAATACCATTCAATACCGGCAACTACTATAAAAAGTATTAAGGCCCTTATAAACACGGCACAAAAGTACTATCTAAATTCCTCAAATAACAGCGTTATACGGCGGAGTTTACATAAGAATGTTAATTAAATCCTAAATCGTGTTGGTTGCATAGCGCCCAATGCTATAATTTTGATAATGATGCAATCAAAATTAAAAATAGGTATTGTATTTGGAGGCACGAGCCGCGAGCGCGAAATTTCATTTGCCGGTGGGCGAACGGTATACGATAATTTAGATAAAAGCCTTTTTGAGCCGATTCCTTTTTTTATAGACAGTTTTGGACATATTATAGAACTAGAGTGGCGGTTTGTGTATAAGGGCACTATTCGTGATTTTTATCCACCTCTTGAGGCCACACCCCAAGGCAGCACACATCAGTTTTATGCCGAACAACTGGGGCCTTTAACTGTAAGTGAGCAATTAGCGTTGCATAAGGGTTTGGGCACCAGCTTGTCTTGGCATGAATGGGCACAACGCATAGATTTTGCATTTTTATGTTTACATGGCCAAAACGGAGAAGACGGCCGCATACAGGGCCTCTTAGAATTTTTAAAAATACCTTATAGCGGATCGGGTATATTTTCTTCTGCTTTAGGTATGAATAAAGCCATTCAAAAAGAATGGATGCAAATCAATGGGTTTGAAACCCCCACTTGGATGTCCTTACAACGCCAGCACTGGCTGCAAGAACCCGAAGCCTGTTTGTTAAAATTACAACATGAAATGGTTTTTCCTTGTGTTATAAAGCCGGCAAACCAGGGTTCAAGCATAGGGGTAAGCATATTACAAACCTTTGATGCCACGAGCCTTAGGGCCGCCTTAGACAAGGCTTTTTTTATTAGCCGCCTAAGTGCCGAAACCTGGAAGGCCATGACACCAGACCAGCGCCTGCAATATGCCAAAGCGCTTGCCGATATTCGTGAAAGCATAGGCATGCCTTTACAAATTAGCGGAACAGGCTTATCTGAACCGCAAATTTGCTATCATCCGGAAGCCTTTGTGGCCTTTGCTAACTCCCAATTACAAAGAGGAAACTGGCTGCTAGAAAGCCTGGATTCTGAACAATGTGTTTTGGCAGAAGGATTTATTGAAGGACGTGAATTTAGTTGTATTGTTATTGAAGATGCAAATGGCCGGCCTATTGCATTACCCCCAACAGAAATTCGTAAAGGCAAAGAACTTTTTGATTACCGAAGTAAATATTTACCCGGTTTATCCCGCAAAATTACTCCCATAGATTTACCACGCCCCGATTTGGATCGTATTGCAGCGGCATGTACCCGATTATTTTCGGTTTTACATACCGACGTGTATGCCCGCATAGACGGCTTTATGGGCATAGACGGCCGCGTGTATTTAAATGATCCCAATACTACCAGCGGTATGATGCCCTCTTCGTTCTTTTTTCATCAGGCTGCCGAAATAGGATTAACGCCGGCTCAGTTTTTAAATTTTATAATTCGCACATCGTTATTAAAGCGCCTGCATTTAAACGACGCGCTACCCCATTACCAAAAGGTATTAAACCGCCTTGACGCCTTATTTACTCAAGCTCGGGCATCGCAGCACCATAAAATAAAAGTTGCTGTTATTTTAGGCGGGTACTCATCCGAGCGGCATATATCTGTTGAAAGCGGTCGTAATGTATTTGAAAAACTGGCATCCTCTGAACGCTATATGCCTATACCTGTTTTTTTAAATGGTAATGCAGAACACTTTAGCCTGTATCATATACCCATTCATTTATTATTAAAAGACAATGCAGATGATATAAGTGAAAAATTACATCAAACAACCGTTCATCCCTTTGTTGAAAATGTTAGAAATGCCTGCGCAGAAATTATTTTAAAGTTTGGAAGTTCACAAAATTTATGGTTTGCAAAACCCTTGCCCTGGAATACATTAAACACCATATGCGACTTTGCATTTATTGCATTGCATGGCCGGCCGGGCGAAGATGGCGCTTTACAGCAGCAATTGGAAGCACTTAACATTCCTTATAACGGTTCGGGCCCACAAAGCGCAGCGCTTACTATTAATAAATTTAAAACGAATGCCCTGTTGCGTGAACAAGGTTTTACGGTAGCCCGCCACCGCTGCATTCAAAAGACGGAATGGATGGAACACCCCCAAGCCCTTACGGACGCCATTGAACATGAATTTGGGTTTCCATGTATTGCCAAGCCTTTAGATGACGGCTGCAGCAGTGCAGTAAAAAAAATACACACAACACAGGAATTGGCGGCGTTTTGCAAACTTCTATTTAGAGATACAGTGCCCTTAGATGAACAGGCAGCCGCTTTGCTGCACATAAAGCCTAAAGAAGAATTTCCTCAAAAAACACAACTGCTTGTAGAAGAGCTTATACAAAGCGCAGACGCCGATTATTTTTTAGAAATTACCGGCGGCTTATTAACTCGTATAGATACTACAGGTCAATTACACTATGAGGTGTTTGAAGCATCTGAGGCACTGGCAGATGGAGCAATACTAAGTTTAGAAGAAAAGTTTTTAGCAGGGCAGGGGCAAAATATTACGCCGGCACGCTACGCTCCTGATGCTACACTGCGCCAAAGCCTCAGCAACCAAGTGAAATTGGTATTTCAGGCAGTAGCCGAAACCTTAAATGTTACAGGGTATTGCCGTATTGATGCGTTTGTTCGCGTGTATTTGGCTGCAGCCCGCGCCGAAGTAATAATTATAGAAATTAATTCATTACCGGGCATGACCCCTGCTACCTGTATTTTTCATCAGGCCGCATTGCAACAGTATAAGCCCCTTGAATTTATAGATCACATATTGCAATTTGGCATGCAGCATAAAAAACACCGGCCCAAGTAGGGGCACAGCAAAATGTAAACTTTTATGAGCGCCACGTGTTGTAACTAATAAAACGTTGCGTGAACCTGTAAAATCAGATTTTCCCATCTCCATGCAATGGAGCAACCTGTTATTTTTAAATTTTTCAGTAGCACCTGAAATTATTCAGCAGCGTTTACCACATGGCATGAAGGTGGACACATTTAATGGCATGGCCTATATTTCGGTTGTGCCTATGACCCTGCAGCATTTTTCAGTTAAGGGCATGCCCCGTGTATTTAAAAAAAAGTTTTTGGAATGTAATGTACGTACCTATGTAACTGTTAACCATGAGCCGGGCATTTACTTTTTTTCATTAGACGCCAACAGCCTGCCCGAAGTGTTGGGCGCACGCTGGCTGTTTAATTTAAATTACCGCTTTAGACGTATGCACTTTGCATTACATGAGCGCACATATATTTTTTCAATGGTTTCAATACTTAAGGGCCGGATACAAACCCACCTGCATGCAGCGCTGGGCGACTTAGTAGAACATCCAGATCTTTTACTACAGTTTTGTACCAACCGTAACAAATATTTTGTGTATAAACAAAAACGCCTTTTTATGGGCCAGGTATATCATGAACCCTGGACGTTTAATGCCCTTAAGCACTATACCATTAATACCCATCTTATACAGCATTCACAAGTACCGGCACAGGCTTTTTATAGCAGAGGGCTAAAGGTAAAAGCCGGATTTTTAGTGCCAGCCATACGTCCAATTGTTTTTTTTGATGGTGCCTGTGGCTTTTGTAGCCGTGCTATTAAAGCACTAATAGCCATGGATCGGAATAACTTTTTATACGTTGCCCCCATACAGGGCAAAACATTTAAGAGTCTTTTTGCTTCAACAACTGTACCCGATAGGATCATGTTTTATGATGAACGTGGATTTTCAGAAGGTGCAGCAGCGCTGTTACAAATTTTACATTATTTACCCTGGTATTTTAAAAGCTTTAAAATTATAAATATTGTACCTAAAAAGTTATTAAATGCAATTTATGATCGTATAGCAAAGCACCGGCATTTTTGTGAACGGCCTAAATCTTTAATGCAAATTGATAGAATGTTGGAGTAGGTATAT
>RFNG01000030.1 GCA_009927275.1 Sphingobacteriia bacterium
AATTTTGGTGCTACCATTTCAGGTAATAATATTAATTTAGTGAAAACTGGTTATTCAATTAATAATTGGTATCATTGCTTGACAACTTTTAATGGTTCAAAATTAAAAATGTTTATTAATGGTATAGCCGTAGATTCAAGTAATGCTTCAAATTCAATTAGTATTAATAATCTACCAATAAGAATTGGAAGAAGAGCTGGTGCAGGAAATTTTAATTGTTGGTTTAATGGCAAAATAGACGATATAGGTATATGGAACCGCGCTCTAACTCAACAAGAAATTACTAGTTTATATCAAGGCTGTACGGGATCAGTAACTGCAAGTATAACGCCACAAGGCAATACAACCTTTTGTGCAGGTAATAGCGTTGTTTTAAATGCTACTAGTGGTTCAGGATATACTTATCAATGGAGTTTAAATGGAAATGTAATTAATGGAGCAACGTTAAGTACAATATCTGCAACACAACAAGGAAATTATATGGTAAATATTGTTGCTGGCGGATGCACTTATCCAAGCAATTCAATAAATGTTAATGTTAATGCCTTGCCTAATGTTAGTATAAATGGCTTGCCTAACTTTATAAATTATTTTGCATCACCTGTACAAGTTATTGCATTGCCTAACGGAGGCATATCATCAGGTTTAGGTTATAGCAATGGTGTTTTTACGCCTAGTATAGCAGGTTTAGGTTTTAAAAAAATACAGTATCAATATACAGATAATAATGGTTGTGCAGGCTCAGCATCTTTAAGTACAATCGTTTATGATACATTATGTGCTAATCCCTTAGGGTTTATTAAATCAGCATCTAATAAAATTGATTTATTTCCAAATCCGGTTCAAGAAACAATAACCATTAAAGGCAATGTGCCTCCCCATTCATCATTAGAAATTTTTGATACAAATGGTAATTTAGTTTTTCAGGAACTACTATCATCTGAAAACGAACAAATTTCAATTCGACAATTAAAACGTGCATTATATCATTATAGAATAATAAATGCCGGAAAAATTTTAAAAAGTGCAAGCATAATAAAAGAATAATATCTCGCTTGTTTATATCTCAAAAAGCCATTTCAATGAAATGGCTTTTTTTGTTGCCAAGGAATATTTGTTTTTTAGTAATTCGTTTTAGAAAAGCTGCTTTACATTATGATACTTTAATATGATTTTATGTAACTTGATTTAATT
>RFNG01000097.1 GCA_009927275.1 Sphingobacteriia bacterium
CAGCTACAAGAAGTTGGCGATTTTTACCACAAATGTTTATACGAAGAACAACTGTTTGTGCTACCACAAAACTGTCAATACGCCACAAAAGTTGATGCGAGGCAAAATGCTCAATTAACCTCGTCACCCGCCATTGAGCCAAACGCCTGTTAAAGCCAGTGGTTTCTTGTCGTCCGTTAGTTTTCATTGTATCCAAATTGTCTGCTTTGTAAAACTTTTTTCCACCAACTTTCCCTGTCAATTATAATTTGGTCGTCAGTTATCGATTTATAAATGTCGAGGATTGAATATTTGAAATTTTGTTTTATATGGTCAAAGGTTAGTTTTTTAAGTCCTACGTTTCCACCGTGTCCAGTTGCGATATATGCTCTCCAACGTCCTAAAATCATATTTTCTCCGTAAGCCGAGCCAACATACATTTTGCCATTCGATTTGTCAGTCAGCAGATAAACTCCTTTTTGATTTTGTAATGCAGTTTTCCAGTTGTCTTTCTCTAAAACACGTTTCATCTCGTCCCAAGAGATATTGATTTTTTCATAGCCAGGGAATAAGTCGTTGTCAAAAGTGTCGGGCAAAATTTGAGATACAAAACAGTCGTCAATAACTGATTCAGCGTTACGAATCATTGTCTGTGCTTTGTTCTTGAATTTTACTACTAAACGTCCAACGTATTTTTCATATTCAGGCAGGTCTTGATATTCGTAACCAACTCCGTTGAGTATATTCAAGTCCTTAGTTACTTGTCCGATATGAAATAGCAACCAAAAATCTTCGTTCGGTTTTATCTTAACAAGTCCAACCGTGATTTGTCCTGCTTTGTATGATTTGTTTTTGTTGTAATTCCAATATTGTCCTGCGAGCATTGTAGAAATGTCGCCATTTTTAAAAAGTTCAATCGGATTCCAATTTTGGGCGAACATCAAATTGAAACGAATCTTTACGTTGTTAAGATTGTCTAGTCGTAATATGTCGTTTAGTTTTATGCTGTTCATTTTCTAAAATTCCTTCGTTTCGGTTGTTGTCCTACCATTGGCTAT
>RFNG01000034.1 GCA_009927275.1 Sphingobacteriia bacterium
ATGCTTACTACCGGAGGTGAAATTGTTGTAATTAATCCTGATACATTTGAAATTCCTGAACCACTGGTTGTATTTACAATACAATAGTAGTATAAACCACCCGTATTGGCTGTAGATGGGGTATATGTATTAGATAATGCACTCGAGTTATTAGTAGCTACCAGTGTGCCTCCAGAATTTGCCTGTATAGTGTTGGCATACCACTGATACGAAGTTACAGTTCCTTGAGCAGCTACACTTACTGATAAAGAAGATGTTGTTCCGTTTTGACATGCGTTTACAGCAGCTGTTGATGGATTTATAACAAAACTGGCTGTGTTATTAACCAATATATATATTGTTTTTACCTGATAGGTATTAGCATTTGCCATAAACGTCCAGTCGGGGTTACCATTTCCAGTATTATTTCCAATGCCTATGCCATCAATAGCATTATTCATAAAAGACTCATATGAAAATAGGGTTTGCTGTGCACTGTAATTATGAATTTGAAATGAGCCATGACAGTTTGAATTTGCTGACCTTGTATCATTAAAATCATAAGTATTAGCATTGCCACCTATACCACCTACTCCTAACTGTGTACCATAACAGTCTGGCCAAATTTCTAAATTTCCTGTTGAATTTAAGGTATTTGTTACTCCTGAATTGGCACTACCAAAAATATTCATACCCGAAACCGTTTGTTGCCATATGATATTAGAACTTGCATAAGGAATCCCCAATTCTGCATTGGTTGAATTAAATTTAGGCATAGATACCCAAACCCATTTAGTTACATTATTACTAACTAATTGCACAAAATATGCAACCCTATTATAATTAATATTTAATGAAGCCTGGTTAACGCTATAATTTGAATTAACCTGGCCCGCATTACTAAAATTGCCATTATTAGGTACATCAAACTGGTACATCACTGCATATTGAGCAGCTTCTGTAACATTGCTGGTAGCTAACGTTGGACATGGGGCTAATTGTGAATAAAATAAATTGGATACAACACTAAAACAAAGAAATAATATAGTTTTTTTCATAAGCGATGCAAATGTACCTTTTTTTAAATATACTACTTATTAGCTTACCTAAAAG
>RFNG01000121.1 GCA_009927275.1 Sphingobacteriia bacterium
TCCCGCCATAATGGGATGCAAATATAATTGAAGACTTGGAATTGTCAAAGTTTAAAAAAAGGTTTTGAATGAACAATAAATTTATTATATTGGCACTTTAAACCAATCGGCTATGGCTGCAAAATCAAATATAAAACGCTCTGCCAACGTTAAAAAATCTGCTAAAAATACGTCTAAGGCAAAGGCCGTCTCAAAAACAGCTAAAAAAATAAAACCGAGTACCAAAACAATAAACGTCAAGTCTAAACCTATAAAAATTAAAAAAGTTGTAAAAGCTGCACCAAAAGCTAAACAAAAACCAAGTGCCGCTAAAACAAAAGTAACGTCTAAACCGGTTTTATTAAAAGCCCAATCGTCTAAATCCGTCCTATCAAAATCAACGCCGCTTGTTAAAAAAATAGCTCCTAAAGTTTCGCCATCAAAAGAACCTAAAAACGCAGTTTCCTCTAAAAGTAAAACTAAAACTTTAAAGTCAACTCAAAACGTTAAAGACACCTATGCCAGTTTGATTCATGAAGATTTAAATGCTTCCAAAGCAAAACCCAAAGTGGATACCGTTTTAGCCATTACAAATTCATTACCTAAAAGTAAAAAAGACGAAATTTCACTTACCAAAATTGCTTCCATAGCGCAATCTTTAACAAATGTGCCGAAATCTATTCCCGGTTATGCGGTTAAAACAGAAAAAGAACCTCCCGGAAAGTTTGAAATGGAATTTGTAATTAGGGCATCCGGTGATTTGATTTATGAATTTTTTTCAACGCCGAGTGGACTATCAGAATGGTTTTGTGATGATTTAAATATCAGAAATGGCGTTTTTACATTTATATGGGACGATCAAATTCAACAAGCGCGTTTACTTAAAACTATTGACGGAACGTTAGCCCGATTTCAATGGGTTGAAAAAACCGACGGCAGCTATTTTGAGTTTAGAATTCAAAAAGATGATTTAACCAACGATATTTCTCTAATCATTACAGACTTTGCAGATACTCCATCCGATCTTGCTTCTTCTAAAAAACTTTGGCAAAGTCAAATTGAAAAACTAATGCAGGTATTGGGTTCTGTGTATTAATTACCAATTCCATTTTAAGCTCAACATCAAATTTAATGGGGCTGCTGTTGCATAATGATTGAAATTATAATTTTCAATTTGCCCTGTGGAATTTTGAATTCCATACCCATATGTATATCCTGTGGTTTCGTATAGTGCATTTAAAACATTGTAAACCATTAACTGCATGGATAATGATTTAATGCGCCTAAAGGAATTTAATTGTAAACCCAGGTCTAATACCTGATAGGGGTTTATTTTTTTTAATTCAGACTGCGAATTATCAAGAAATTGCGCTCCTACATAGCGCCAATACGATTGAAGCCCCATAAATGCGTTTAGTTTATAATTTAATTCAAAACTTGAAGTAAAATTTGGAGAAAATGCAATGGCGCTGGTATTGTATGTTGTTTTACGTTGAAACATCCAATTGTAATTTAAATCGTATATATCAGCGTATTGACTATATTCCAAAATTATATTTTGCGATGCACAGGCATTAAAACTACATGAAAGATTAGAGTGCTGGTAACGTATTAAAAACTCTAAACCCCGCCTGAAACTATTGGGTACATTAACACGATTGTAGGCGCCAACATTATTAATAGAACCATCTAAAACCAATTGATTTTTATAATTCATGTAATAACCTTGAAGTTGAACTTCTATTGAGGGCTTACGCCAATACAACCCTATTTCATAGTCATCCAATACTTCAGGTTTTGGACGGCTTAACGGCGTACTGTTTGTAAAATCATCTCGATTGGGTTCTTTTTGAGCTCTTGCATAAGACATGTTCACTGTAATTTCAGGCATCAAGGTATACGCAATGCCTGCCTTTGGATTAAAAAATAAAAATAAGGTATCTAGCAGTTGTGGAGGATTTAAAGGTGCTGTTATGCCTGCATATGCATAATTTACAAGACGGTTTTGAACATCTACAAACAACGATGTACGTTTTAATGCTGTATATTGAATTCTTATAAACGCATTGGCATCATGCTTTTGTGCGTTGTTATTATAGTATTTAAATGGATTAAAATTTGGCAAAGCATCCAGGCGCTGAACAATACCAAAATGCTGACCTTTATAATAATGATGCGCAATTCCTAATTGAATATCCAAAAAGGTGTGTTTATAGTTTACATTAAAAATTTGACCTATTGCATTGTTATCTAACCATAACTGGCGCACAAGATTACTTGCATTAATAGTATCACCTTGTAATAATAAAGGCTTTTCAAAATAGGCAGATAAGGATTCTTGCGCTTTAAATTGCTCGTAATAGCCTTTACCTTTTGTATAATACAAAGTATATTTTAAATTCCAATGCGATTTAAATTGGTGTACCCAATGCCATTGTACATTATGCTGCTGATAATTATCTGTTTCGTTATCATAATATTTTAGTTGGCCATTTACTGTGTACATCCCCGCAGGATTAAAGGTTCGATGGGTTTTTAACAGGCTGTCTGGAACATAATACCAGGCCTGGTATGTTTTTTCAAAACCGGGAAAATAAATACATTTAAATAAATTGTTTGTAGTAATATAAGCCAGTTGAAAAAATCCAGCGTATAATTTTGAAAAGGCCCGATCTATATAGCCTTTACTTTGGATGGAGGAAAGCCTAAGGTCAAATGCAAATTTTGATTTTAATAATCCTGTACCTGCTGAAAACGTATTACGAAATGTGTTATAAGACCCTATACCAGATTGCAAGCGAGCATAAGGTAAGGGTTCAATATCTTGTGTTTGAAAATGAACCGAAGCGCCAAATGAACCTGCGCCATTGGTAGAACCTCCCGCTCCACGTTGAATCTGAATTTGCTTTACACTGGAAACAAAATCGGGCATGTTTACAAAATACGTTAATTGCGATTCGGCATCGTTAAGCGGCACGCCATTAACCGTTATATTAATACGTGTAGGATCCGTTCCCCGAATTCTAAAACCAGTATATCCTATACCATTACCGGCATCTGAGGTACTTATTACACCAGGCACATTATGTAGCAATAATGGGATGTCTATTCCTGAATTTTTTAATTGCAGTTCATTTTTGGTAACGGTACTAAGTGCCATGGCCGAACCCTGAGGCAAATGGGTGGCTGCAATTATAACATCATTTAATTGTTGGGCATTGGATGTTAAAATCAAATTAATTTTAAAACTATTTGATAGGATGGTATCCAGTAGTACCGTTTGGTAGCCCCATGCCGTTAGGGTACAAGATATTTTGGATGTTGTAGAATTTAATTCAATTAACCCCAAGGCGTTTGATATATATAATGAATCACTTGTTTTACAAAGAACTTTACCTATTGGATTTGATTGTGAATCCATAACATATAGGTTAATTTTTTGAGCCGTTACTAGACGAAATGCCAATAGTAAAAACATCACCACATACTGTTTATGCATACGCTCTATACTGGGATGTGTTTCCGTTTTCCCTACGCAGGCATTATCCTGATCAGGTGTGCAGCAAAACTGCAGGGTATAATCTCAGCCCTTACGGGCACCCCAGTGAAACAAATATACCAATTTAATTTTAGCTTTGTAGTTCATGAAAGGGTTAGCTATTTTAGGAAGTACAGGCAGTATTGGTACACAAACGTTAGAAGTTGTAAGTGAATTACGCCACGCATTTAAAGTGGAGGTGTTAACCGCCGGAAAAAACTGGCAATTATTGGCTGCACAGGCCATACAATTTGAAGTTAATGCTGTAGTTATTGCAGATGAAACTTGTTACAGCAATTTAAAACATGCTTTGAAACCCTACCCTATTAAAGTATTTTGTGGTGAAGCGGCTATACGCGATATTGTAGAAATGGCCAGTATAGATTTAGTAGTAGCAGCCATGGTAGGTTATGCGGGATTATCCAGTACGCTGCATGCTATAGCCAGTAAAAAACATATAGCCCTGGCAAACAAGGAAACGCTTGTGGTGGCCGGTGCATTAATAACCCAAATGGCCTATGAACATGGCGTTTCGCTTTTTCCAATTGATAGTGAACATTCCGCCATTTTTCAGTGCTTAGCAGGGGAATGGGAAAATCCTATTGAATCTTTGATTTTAACAGCTAGTGGCGGTCCTTTTAGAGGCTATAATAAATTGCAATTACAAAACGTTACAAAAGCGCAGGCATTAAAACATCCCAACTGGAGTATGGGACATAAAATTACCATAGATTCTGCCAGCTTAATGAATAAAGGACTTGAGGTTATTGAAGCACGATGGTTATTTAATGTTAAGCCCGAACAGATTAAAGTTGTTATTCATCGGCAAAGCATAATACATAGTATGGTACAATTTAAAGATGGTAGTATTAAAGCGCAACTCGGACTACCCGATATGAAACTTCCTATTCAGTATGCCCTAACCTATCCCCAACGATTGCCTAACACATTTACGCGTTTTGATTTTAGCCGGGCATTGGATTTTTCGTTTGAAGCGCCCGACCTGAATACATTTCCGCATTTGCAATTAGCATTTGATGCCCTACATGCGGGAGGCTTAAAACCCTGCATAATAAACGCCGCTAATGAAGTGCTTGTTGATGCATTTTTAAACGACCAAATTTCATTTTACGATATGGCCACGTATATTGAACAATCGTTTCATTTTAATATCAATGGAAATGCATTAAATATTGATGACATTAAGGCAGCCGATACTGAAACCCGCATACTTACTCGTGAATTATTGAAATCTGTTAATTAATATAAATTTAAATCTTGCCCCTTTTAATTGATTACCTTCGCCATTATTTATTATGCTAATTAAAATTGCACAGCTGGTTTTAAGTTTAACGATACTTGTAACCCTTCACGAATTTGGACACTATTGGTTTGCTAAAAAATTTAAATGCCGCGTAGATAAGTTTTACTTGTTTTTTGATTTTTTATTTCCTTTTGCAGGTATTTTAAACATTTCGTTATTTAAGAAAAAAATAGGAGATACAGAATACGGTATTGGTTGGTTTCCATTTGGAGGCTATGTTCAAATTGCTGGAATGGTGGATGAGCAAATGGATAAAACCTTGTTAAATACCGAACCGCAGCCCTGGGAATTTCGTAGCAAACCCGCATGGCAGCGACTGCTCGTTATGATGGGTGGTATATTGGTAAATTTTATTTTAGGAATTTTTATTTTTTGGATGATTTTGTTTTTTACGGGCAAACACAGTATTACAAATGCAGCGCTACCGCATGGCTTGGCTGTTGACAGTACGGCTTATGCCATTGGATTGCGAGACGGAGACCGCATAACAAAATTAGATGATCAGTTGGTTCAGTCGATTACACGAATACCGGTAACGATTATTATGGATCGAATACAGTACATCGATGGCACTCATGAAAATGGTAGTGCATTTCATTTAAAAGTTAAAGATGAAGATCGCGCATTAATACTTAAACGACTAAAAAAATCAGAGTTTGTATCTCCGCGTATTTCATTTTGTATTGATTCCGTTGATCAAAATAGCTTTGCCTCTAACGCCAATTTAAAAAAAGGAGATGTAATTTTAAGCATTAACAGTTCACCTGTACCCTACTTTAATGTTTTTAAATCAACCCTACAACAGTATAAGGGTCAAAAAATACAATTAGATGTTTTACGTCAAGGTGACACCATAAAAACATCCTGCCAAGTAAGTGATAATGGTGTTATTGGCATTTTTCCTAAACCGCTTACAGACATAAAAGTTAACACCCAAACATTTTCCTTTATAGCCGCATTGGTTCAGGGATTTAAAGATGGAATGGAGCTTATGCTGATGCAGTTTAAACAAATTATAGTAATTTTTACCGTACAAGATGCGCATCAGCAAATGTCTGGATTTTATTCAATGGTACAGCAAATGAATCCCACATGGGACTGGCTTCATTTTTGGAGCTTTACAGCGTTTTTATCCTTAGCACTTGCATTTATGAATTTTTTACCCATACCTATGTTAGACGGTGGTTATATTGTTTTTATTTTAATTGAAATGATTACTGGAAAAAAAGTAAGCGATAAGGTTTTATATTATGCAAATAATGTTGGTTTATTTATTGTTTTAGCATTAATGATTTATGCAAACTTGGACTGGACGCGTCAATAACGCGCTTGCCTTTTTAATTTTAGTTTTAGCTTTTAAAACGCAAGCACAAGAAACGCTTTTGCTTACAACAGATGCCAGCCGCGAACTACGTAAAGGTATTTCCGTTTTACTTATACCCTTTGAAAACCGCATGTACCGTAGCGATTACGACCGTAATTTTTGTGAAGAAAGCAAACAATTACCCAAAACCATAAAACATCAATTCCGAAACGGTTTAAATGAACAATGTTATGGGTATTACAAAAATCGGGATACAAGGTTGTAGATTTAATGGAAGATACCGCTTTGTCAAAACCAACCCTTTTTAAAATATACAGTAATACAGCCTTTGATTTCGTTAATGTACCAGATCCATTACATTTTAAAGCTCCTAAAACAGAGGCAAAATCCCAAACACTCGTTAAAGGACAACTGGTTGTTGAAAGTCAAACCAATCAACGCTTTATGAATGCCCGCTTACTTTCAGTACCAATGCTTCAGGAATTAAAATCCAAGTTTAAAACCGGGTTATTTGTATATTTTAATCAATTGGATATTATTTCAAATGCTGCTGTAAACGCATACCAATTTTCGAATTCACAACAACGCGTAACAGTACACTATACCGTTTTTAATGATACAGGATTGGAGTTACATTCGGGAATTTTAACATGCGAACTGCCAACACAAACTAATGCTAAACTTTTAATACAAACTTGTTTTAAATCTATAGCCACACAATTGCTCGAACGTATAGATTTTGTTTTGTTTCCAAAGAAATCTAAAAAAATAAACTTTATTTAAATCCAGATGTTTAAAGGTATGTATGTTTGTTATTTAATGTATTAATTATTTTTTCCATGCAGGCACAATCGTCTTTTTATAATTTATCGTTTAATCGCATTGATGGCACTCCTATTCATTTATCAGCATTTAAAGGAAAGAAAATACTACTTGTAAATACAGCCAGCAAGTGTGGCTTTACCCCACAGCTTGAAGATCTTCAGGAAATGCACCGAAAATACGCTAACCAATTAGTTATTATTGGTTTTCCAAGTAATGAATTTGCAGCTCAAGATCCCGGAAGCAATACAGAAATTGAAGGATTTTGTAAAAAAAATTATGGTGTTGACTTTATTTTATCAGAAAAAATAAATGTTAAAAAAAATGACCTACAGCACCCGGTATATCGTTGGCTAACTCAAAAAACACTTAATCAATTTAAAAATTCCAGAGTACTGTGGAATTTTCAAAAATATTTAATTTCTGAAAACGGTGAACTTGTAAAAATAATACGTCCCTGGCGTTCTCCAAAATGCAAGTTTATTTTGCAATGGCTTGATTCAAAATAAAATCAATTAACAGATAAGCTTTTATACAGTTTTAAAATGTCGTTTTTATACGATTTGGATATGGGGATTTTATGATCCAAAACCGTTAGTTCATGAGTATCCAAATTTGAAATATTTCTAATAGAAACAATATAAGATCTGTGCACGCGAATAAACTGTTTTACCGGCAATTTAACAAGCATGTCTTTTAGGGTAGATTTAATCAGAAGCGGCTTGGCATTAACAATAAATATTTTAATATAATCATCTAATGCCTTTATAAATAATATATCTGAATTTTTAATTTTATGCCAATTATAATCAGCCTTTAAAACTATTTCATGTTCTTTTGTGTCGTTTTTAAGTTTTTGTTCAATACGCTGTAGGGTATTTGCAAACCGCGGTATTGATATGGGTTTAGTTAAATAATCCAAAGCGTGTATTTCAAAAGCTTTAACAGCAAATGTATCATAGGCGGTACAAAATACCACAGGTAGTTTGTGTTTTAAATCTTTATACCAATCCATGCCATTTACAGAAAATAAATTAATATCTAAAAAGATAACATCTACAATATGTGTATTTAAAAAATTAAGTGCTGCTTTTGTATTTGTAAAACATTCCAAAAGGGTTATTTGTGAAGGAAAGGTATTTACAATTACAGACAGTGCGTTTAAAGCAGATTTTTCATCGTCAATTGCTATGGCATGAATCACATTTCAATTTCGATAAAATATAGTTTTTAAGTAATATTTTTTACTCACTAAAATGATTAATTCACGAATTAAATTAAGGGTAATTTTAAAAAACACGTGTATACACAATTTTCAGCTTTAACGGAATACGCATGTGCATTTGGAAAATAGATATTCAGTCGCTTTTTTAATTGTTCTAAACCTAATTGATTGCCTGTATTGTCATATTTACAATTGTACGAGTTTTCAACATGTAGGTAAAACGCATTTAATGAAGTTGTTACTTTAATAAAAATGTAAGGATCATCAGCATCAAAATCCAGGTGCGAAAAAGCATTTTCAATTAACGGTAATGTAATTAATGTAGGGATATTTGAATGTGAGTTTTGTATGGAAGTTTTAAATTCAAATTTATATTGATCTGTAAAACGGTTATTTTGTAATGCCACATATGCTTTAATAAAATCTAATTCGGCCGCTACGGAGGAATACTCCATTTCGCTTTGCTTTAACAAGGTTCGTAAAAACTGTGACAGGTTTAAAATTTGCGGAGCAGTATCCGCCGCCTGTTGTAATGCTTTAGCATAAATACCATTAAGTAGGTTAAATAACGTATGCGGATTTAAATTAGATTTTAAAGACTTAATTTCAAGCTTTAGTTTTGCCTCCTCAGCCTCTTTAAGTTTTTGGCGGTTACGTAAAATAAATGCAAATAAAATAACCAAAACATATAAATAAATACGACGAATGATAATATACTTTACAGGAGTTATTTGTTTTTTAGAATATTGGTTATAATGATCATCCTTAACATGATTAAAACCTTGATTTTTAGGTTGTGTTTTATCACTTAAAAAATCGGATTGGCGCCGATGGTTCATTCTATAATGTCGGGCATGAACATCTTGCTCACGCAATACAGAAAATGAAATTACGGTTGTAGAAGTTAGTATAGTAATTAATATTAGAATATAAATCCCATAGTGCTTTTTATTAAATACATATGGAATTAGCCAAAAATAATTCAAGTAAAAAACCCCTAGCATTTTTGCTTGAAAAAAAACCTCAATTCCAGTTAAGGGATTATTAATAAAGCGCTGTATATCCGGAAAGGAATCTGAAACAATAAAAGGGATCAGCATAAATAAAATAGATCCCAATACATGAAGCACCATTGTAGTATGTGATTTCATATTCTAAAAATACGTTTAATCCAAATATATATTAATGCTTTAAAATTAAAACGTGTAGCACAAAACTGAATTACTTTTAAACCCCCAAATTTTCTGTAAAATCGCTCTACTTCGGGTATCATTGAACCTTCAAAATCCAAAAGTGTAAAATGTAAGGTTTTAAAATCGGTAATTGCCTTCCAAAACAAATTTGGCACAATTCCTTTATTGCCATTTGTAGCATGCGCACCAAATACATACTGAGCTTTATTAAAATCGGTTTTAAAAAAAGCAAACGCAACAAGTTCAGAATGTGTATAGGCTGTATATAATATGCCCGAGTTAAACTGCCGATAAATTTCCATTAACGCCATGCACTGATGCGTTGAAAGTTTTAAACGCTTTTGTTTACTGTATTGCGCTAAAAGCGATTTAACCACCGTAACATTTTCATTTTGACTTATATGAACCAAATCGTAATTAAAATTTTGAATTGATCGTCGTAATTCAGAACTCATTTCTGACAATAAAACGGATACTTCCGATTTTAAATTTAAATGATACGTGTATTTAGGTGTAATTGTAAATTTAGACCACAGTAATGCCTGCATGTCTTGAAATTCAGTAGGAAATGTTAACTCGGTGTAGTCAGGTAACGTCTGAAGTATTGTATTTGCAATAAGCTCAAAAATATCTTTATGTGTTCCAATACGGGTGGTGTTTTTTTCTGAAGCATTTATAAATTGAAGTCCAATATCCGGTAAACCGGGAGGTGTTATGCAAAACCGAATACCCCATTTGGAATAATGAAACATATACCAAAAACCAAAACATGAATGATCGTTTTGAAATAGACCGTAAATCTTAAAATGTTTTGATGAAAATAAATTAGTGTATGCTTTTAAATGGGATACTGTTGCAGTGCTAAATACTTCAGCGTTAGGAAATGCATCTTGACCTATAACCCTGACATACATATTCAGGAGGCATTAAAATTACGATGTTCGGTTTTATTTAATTCAACAGTTGTAAGTGTTTTAAAATAGGCTAATGTACGCTTTAACCCCTCCGCTCTTGAAATTGTGGGCTCCCAATGTAATATTGATTTTGCAATTGTAATATCCGGTTGACGTTGCTTGGGGTCATCGGCGGGTAAAGGCATTGAAATTAATTGGGTTTTAGCTTCGGTTAGTTTTAAAATTTCAAGTGCAAAATCTTTAATAGTAATTTCATCGGGGTTACCAATGTTAACCGGTAAATTGTAAGAACTGAATAATAGCCTGTAAATTCCTTCTATTAAATCATCAACATAACAAAAACTACGGGTTTGATGCCCATCACCAAACATGGTTAAATTTTCACCCCGTAACGCCTGACCTATAAATGCAGGAAGTACACGCCCATCATTAAGTCGCATACGAGGACCATACGTATTAAAAATTCGTACAATTCGGGTTTCCAACTGATGCACATTATTGTAGGCCATTGTTAATGCTTCCATAAAGCGTTTAGCTTCATCATAACATCCGCGGGGACCAACAGGATTTACATGTCCCCAATAGCTTTCTGGCTGTGGATGTATTTGAGGATCGCCATAAACTTCACTGGTAGAGGCTACCAGTACGCGCGCCCGTTTTGCTTTAGCTAATCCTAAAACATTGTGCGTTCCAAGCGATGATACTTTAAGCGTTTGTATAGGTATTTTTAAATAATCAATTGGACTGGCCGGAGATGCAAAATGCAAAATGTAATCTAAAGACCCTTCTAATGTAATGTGCTTAGACACATCATGCTGCACAAACGAAAACTGTGGATTATTAAAATGGTGGTGTATGTTTTTTAAATCACCCGTTATTAAATTGTCCATTGCAATAACGGTATAGCCTTCACTTATAAAGCGGTCGCATAAATGTGATCCCAAAAAACCGGCTGCACCAGTTATTAAAACGCGTTTACTCATACTGCAGGAATTCCAATACCATAATACGTAAATCCTAATTTGCGCATTTCACGGGCATCATAGATGTTTCGTCCGTCAAAAATAACAGGATGTTTCATAGACTGGTACATCAATTTAAAATCAGGCGCGCGAAATTCGGGCCATTCGGTTACAATAACCAATGCATCCTTTTCACGTAAGGCTTTAAGGGGATCTGTTGCGTATTGTATAGATGAACCCAATATTTTTTTGGCCTCGTGCTCAGCTACAGGATCGTATGCGGTTACCACAACACCGCAGGCCAGTAACGCATTTATTATTACTAAACTGGGAGCCTCTCGCATGTCATCTGTTTTGGGCTTAAACGACAGCCCCCAAAGTAAAATGTGTTTGCCTGATACATCCGCACCAAAATGGGTTTTGATTTTAGAAACCATACGTGCTTTTTGATCGTTATTTACTTGTTCAACAGCTTTTAAAATACGCATGGGATGGCCGTGCACATCTGCTGTTTGAATTAATGCTTGTACATCTTTTGGAAAGCAACTACCACCATAACCCAGTCCGGGATATATAAATTTAGAACCTATGCGGGGATCTGATCCTATACCTTTACGAACCAAATTTACATCTGCGCCAACCCGTTCGCATAAATTAGCTATATCGTTCATAAAACTGATTTTTGTAGCCAACATGGCATTAGCTGCATATTTAGTCATTTCGGCACTGGCAATATCCATAAACAGTATAGGATGCCCGTTTAAAACAAAGGGTTTGTAAAGTTTTTGAAACAGCGCGTCGGCCTGTGGACTGTCAGTACCTACAACAATGCGGTCAGGCTTCATAAAATCTTCAATTGCAGCACCCTCTTTTAAAAATTCAGGATTAGATGCTACAAACACATCAATGTGTTTTTGACGTTGCTGTAAAGCGTGTTGTAATTCCTTTTTAACACGTTGGGATGTACCTACAGGAACAGTTGATTTTGTAACCACTAATAATGGATTTTGCATGTATGTTCCAATACTGTGAGCAACTTGTAAAACATAGCTTAAATCTGCCGAACCGTCCTCGCCGGGCGGTGTACCAACAGCTATAAAAACCACTTCAGCATCTTTTATTCCAAATTCAAGTTGTGTGGTAAAATGCAATCGCTGTTTGCGTTGATTTCTATGCACCAATTCTTCTAATCCGGGTTCATAAATTGGTAATATGCCTTGTTTTAAGTTATCTATTTTTTCTTGAGACACATCAACACATGTTACGTCTGTACCCACTTCAGCAAAACAGGTTCCCGTAACCAATCCAACATACCCGGTACCCACAATACAAATTTTCATATGTTTAAATGTGTTTTTTAATACTTTTTATAAAATTGGATGAAATATAGTCTAGCATTTCTGTGGTCATTTCGGTATGAATTGGTAATGCTAAAACGCTTTTACACAAATTAACAGTAACCGGAAATTGTTCATCATTAACATCGGCTTGTAAATAGGCTTTTTGCTGATGTAAAGGAATGGGATAATAAATCATACTGGGTATACCGCATTCACTTAAATCTGCACGTATGGCATCGCGTTTTAAAGCGGGTACAGTTAGGGTATACTGATGAAATACATGCGTAGATTGGGGGTTTCGTTTTGGAATTTCAATACCGGAAATACCTGAAAATGCCTGATCGTAATAGGCTGCAACCGCTTGCCGGGCATGATTATACGCATTTAGATGTTTTAGTTTAATTTGTAAAATTGCCGCTTGCAACGTGTCTAAACGCGAATTAACTCCTAACATGTCGTGCACATATTGCACACGCTGCCCGTGATGTGCTATCATTTGAATAACACGGGCCAAATCTGCATCTTGTGTGTATAGGGCGCCACCGTCGCCATAACATCCTAAATTTTTACTCGGAAAAAACGATGTGCAGCCAATGTTTCCCATTGTTCCGGCTTTTTTAATTGGTCCGTTATTATAGGTATACGTGGCACCTAATGCCTGTGCATTATCTTCTATAATATATAAATTATGTAAATCTGCAATCGTATTTAGAGTTTCCATATCTGCACATTGCCCAAATAAATGCACCGGTACAATGGCACGTGTTTTAGAAGTTATGGCTTTTGCAACAAGCTCCGGATCAATAGTAAAGGTGTCCGGCTTTACATCTACTAATACCGGCTTTAAGCCCAGTAATCCAATAACCTCAGCCGTTGCAACATAAGTAAAATCAGCAGTTATAACTTCGTCGCCCGGTTTGAGTTGTAATGCCATCATGGCAATTTGCAATGCATCTGTACCGTTTGCACAGGGAATAACATGGGATCCGTCCAAATAACGTTCTAAATCAGATTTAAAACTTTTAACTTCAGGACCATTTATAAATGCAGTGTTTTGTATAACATTTTGAATTGCTGCATCAATTTCAGATTTAATTTTAATGTATTGACCCTTTAGGTCAACCATTTGTATGCCTTTCATTGGGGACTAAATTACAGAAAATGTTGAAAATGAGCATTTAAGATTATACTTGATAAAACCATCATTAAGTATACTTACTGATTTTTAACAAAAGGAATTCGTTAATTCTGAATTTTAAATGTATATTTGCGTCGCATAATTAACATTTAATTGACAAATACCAGTGCCATATTTGTTCAGGGTGCCTTTTTAAGACCTCATAATGTCCAATTATTGGAAGCTGTTGAAAACCGTGCAAATGTTTATTTACTGGGTAAACGTGTAATTGATATTATTTTTTCGCTTGTCATTTGTGTTTTTATTCTTTCATGGCTTTTACCCCTGTTAGCAATTTTAATAAAAATAGATTCCAAAGGACCTGTATTTTTTAGACAAAAACGCTCGGGCTTTCAGGGTAAAACGTTTGATTGTTTTAAATTACGCACCATGCGGCTTAATGCAAATTCTGACGACTTGCAGGCCGCCATTAACGATCCGCGAATTACCCGCATGGGCTCCTTTTTACGCATGTCTAATCTGGATGAGCTTCCGCAATTTATCAATGTTTTAATGGGAGACATGTCTATTGTGGGTCCCCGGCCGCACATGCTTAAAGACTCCTATAATTTTGCCGAAATTTTTCCGTCTTATTATAATCGGTATTTGGTAAAGCCAGGCATCTCTGGTCTTGCACAAATTAACGGATTTCGTGGCCCTACACCAAATACTCGTTCCATTTACAAACGCCTACAATGGGATTTATATTATGTAGAGCATGCTCATTTAGGCATGGATATCCGTATTATTTTACTAACCGCACTCGAAACCATTAGAGAAGCACTTAAAATAAAAATTGATAAAAAAATGCCTAGGGCCTAACAAAGGCAATTGGTAAATGTTCTCTTTTTAAATTTGTATTGTGCAACACATTGAACCGTTTTACCAATGGCTAAATATTTATCAAGCTAGTGAAGATCCCCGCTCGCCATTTTATGATCGGCAATACAGTGAATGTGACTACCAGCATACCATTTACAATTATGTAATCCATCCCCAGTGGGATGATATGGGCTCTGAAACTCTGTATCTTAAAATTTTATTTGTTGATTACTCAGAACACTATGCCATTATAGAACTACTTGGCGAATGGAATGATACCCTAAACAATGACATCATGCTTTTAAAACGTGAAATTATTGATGCATTGATACAAGAAGGCATATTGAAATTTATTTTAGTGGGTGAACATGTTTTTAATTTTCATTTTAGCGATGACAGTTATTACGAGGAATGGTTTGAGGATATTTCCAGTGAAGGCTGGATTTGTTTGGTAAATTTTCAAAGTCATGTACTAAATGAATTTAAACGTTACAGTTTAGATCAGTACATGATTTGCGGTGGACATTTGGATTCATTTAACTGGAGACGATTTTCACCCGGACAAACCTATGGGAATATAGTTTCTCAAATTCAAAAACGCCTTGCATGACATCTCAATCATTGTCTTCGTACATTCAATCCAACAGTATTCCTGAATCTGATCTGCTTCAAGAACTGTATTTACAAACACTAAGTGTACAACGTGGCGCACACATGATTTCCGGGCCCGAACAAGGTCGGTTTTTAAGCTGGATGAGTCAGTTAATTAAACCCAAAACCATTTTAGAATTGGGTACATTTACCGGATATTCAGCCCTGTGCTTGGCAGAAGGCCTTCAGCCAGATGGCAAACTATACACTCTTGAGCAGGATGAAATTGTATTATCTACAGCCAAGTCCTTTTTTAACAGATCCGCATACGTAAATCAAATCATTCCACTACATGGCAAAATTTCAAACAGCCTAACAACATTGCATGAAACCTATGATCTCATTTTTATAGATGCTGATAAAAAAGAATATCAAAATTATGCCGAACAGCTTATCCCAAAACTTAAAACCGGCGGCCTTTTGATTTCAGATAATGTACTTTGGAAAGGCCGGGTTATAGATAAAGAACCAGATCGAATCGGTCACTATATGATAGACTACAATCATTTTTAAATTCCCATCCAGCACTAAAAGTATTTATTTTAAATATGCGTGATGGATTATCGCTGGCACAAAAAATATAAGCTATAGGTTTTGTATCTTCGTTGGCTATGATTGAACAGTTAGAGGCGCTTTGTAGAAAACATGATGACATGGCCCTTAAACTGGCTGACCCCAAGGTGCTTTCCGATTTAAAACAATTTAAAAAATTAAATCAGGAATATAAAGAACTGGATCAGATTGTTATTAAAATAAAGGAATACAAAAAAACACTTCAAGACATTAGCGGTGCTGAACAGGTTTTGCAAAACGAATCAGACAAAGAGTTTTTAGAACTGGCCAATCAAGAACTTGTACGTGCGCGCGAACATGAAGCATTGTTGGCAGAAGGATTCGCTTGCTTATGATTCCTAAAGACCCCGAAGATCAAAAAAATTGCGTAATGGAATTACGCGCCGGTACGGGGGGTGACGAAGCCTCTATTTTTGCAGGTAATTTATTTGAAATGTATTCGCGATTTTGTGAAAAAAAAGGATTTTTTGTTACAGGTTGTAGATTCTAGCGCTGGAACCATGGGCGGTTATAAAGAAATTATTTTTGACATTAAAGGCCAAGGAGCCTATGGGATTCTGAAATTTGAAAGCGGTGTACATCGTGTACAACGTGTACCTGCAACCGAAACACAAGGACGCGTCCATACGTCAGCAGCTTCAGTAGTAGTATTGCCAGAAGCCGAAGAATTTGATGTTGATATTCGTGAGGCTGACATTGAAATGCAAACGGCCCGAAGTGGTGGTGCCGGTGGGCAAAACGTAAACAAGGTAGAATCAAAAGTTATTTTAACCCATAAACCCAGTGGTATTGTTGTAATGTGCCAAACTGAACGTAACCAACTTGGAAATCGGGAAAAAGCGATGCAAATGTTGCGATCAAAAATATACGATTTAGAATATCAAAAACGTTTAAACGATGTTAGCCTTAAACGTAAAACCATGGTAAGTACGGGCGACCGGAGTGCTAAAATACGAACCTATAATTACCCCCAAAACCGTATCACAGACCATCGTATAAATTACACATTATATGATTTAAGTGGATTTGTTAACGGTGATATCCAAGAACTTATAGATAAGCTGCAGTTTGCTGAAAACTCAGAACGATTAAATGAAACCTCAAATTAAAATGAATTCACAAACACATGAAAAGTTACGTGATGCGCTTGGCCCAAAAGACTGGAATGATATAAAAGCTCAAAACAGCTGGCATATATTTAAAATAATGAGTGAGTTTGTGGAGGGATTTGAAAAAATGTCACGTATAGGGCCCTGTGTTTCAATTTTTGGCAGTGCACGCACCAAAACGACCAGCCCCTATTACTTACTTGCCGAGGACATTGCCTTTAAGCTTGTTCAACACGGTTATGGAATTATTTCTGGTGGCGGACCGGGTATTATGGAAGCAGCCAACAAAGGCGCTCAAAAAGGAAATGGAAAATCGGTTGGTCTTAATATACAGTTACCTTTTGAACAAAAACATAATGCCTATATAGACTCCGATAAGAACATCCATTTTGATTATTTTTTTGTTCGTAAAACCATTTTTTTAAAATATTCTCAGGGCTTTATCGCCTTACCGGGCGGGTTTGGCACCATGGATGAATTATTTGAATCGCTAACGCTTGTACAAACCAACAAAATTGCTCAGTTTCCTGTTGTTTTAGTTGGTAAAGCCTACTGGACCGGTTTACTTGAATGGATTAAAACTACCATGCTGCACGAAGAATATAACATCAGTTCAGAAGACTTAAAGTTATTTACATTGGTTGACACTGCCGACGAAGCTGTAAAGCAAATTGTAGATTTTTATACCACCTATTTATTAAAACCCAATTTTTAATATGACAACAAAACCTTACAAAGGATTTGGTACCAAGGCCATTCATGCAGGACAAGAACCTGATGCCACTACTGGAGCCGTTATGCCCCCCATTTACCAGACCAGTACATATGCCCAAGAGGCTCCGGGTGTTCATAAAGGTTATGCATACGCAAGAGGTAAAAATCCAACACGTGATGCGCTGCAACGTAATTTAGCGGCACTTGAAAATGGAAACCATGCTTTATGTTTTAGCTCAGGTATGGGAGCCATAGATGCTGTTCTTAAACTTTTAAAGCCAGGCGATGAAGTTATTACAGGAACAGATTTATACGGCGGCAGTTACCGTATGTTTAAACGCATTTTTGAACCCTTTGGAATACGATTTCATTTTGTTGATTTAAACGATCCACTAGCCGTAAGTTCTAAAATAAATAAACACACTAAACTTTTCTGGATTGAAACACCCACCAATCCCACCATGCAAATAATTGACATAAAACAATGTGCTGTTTTTGCAAAATCATGTAATGCCCTGCTTGCCGTAGATAATACATTTGCTTCACCCTATTTACAAAATCCTCTAGATTGGGGGGCTGATATTGTAATGCACAGTGCTACCAAATACTTGGGTGGGCACAGCGATGTAATAATGGGCGCTTTAATTGTTAACAATGCTGCATTATTTGAATCTTTGGCATTTATACAAAACAGTTGTGGCGCTACCCCAGGCCCCATGGACAGTTTTTTAGTTTTAAGGGGTATTAAAACCTTGCATCTGCGTATGAAACAGCATTGCGAAAACGGTGCTTTAGTGGCCCGTTTTTTAAAACAGCACAACGCTATTGAACGGGTATATTGGCCAGGATTTGAGGATCATCCGGGTTACGCAATTGCGCGTAATCAAATGAGCGACTTTGGAGGCATGATTTCTGTTGTTTTAAAAAACGCTTCTACAGAAAAAACCTATAAAATTGCTTCGTCATTTAAGGTTTTTACACTGGCTGAAAGCTTAGGCGGGGTTGAATCATTGGTAAATCATCCGGCTACGATGACCCACGCATCAATACCATTTGAAGAACGTCAAAAGGCTGGTGTAGTTGATAACCTTTTGCGTTTAAGTGTAGGGATTGAAGATGCCGACGATTTGATTTCTGATTTAGAACAAGCGCTTGCTTAAAATACCAAATGTAAATTTTGGTATGATTTAACTAAATTTTTTACAGTATAATCAGTACTTCCTATATCCTAATATAGGCAGCAACCTGTTAATATACCGTTTGACGTAAATAATTTAACAGGCTTATAATAATTATAAAAAAATATACCAAAATAAGCACTGTTTTGGTACTTTTGCACAAATAATTCTATGGCATTTGATATTGAAATGATTCGCAAGGTATACGAGCGTATGCCTGCTAAAATTGATGCTGCGCGCAATGCATTAAAGCGTCCCTTAACTCTGGCTGAAAAAATACTATACACACATTTGGATTCGGAAATGCCACTTACTTCCTATACCCGCGGAAATTCATATGTGGATTTTAGACCTGATCGCGTAGCGATGCAGGACGCAACCGCACAGATGGCTTTGCTACAGTTTATGCAAGCCGGTCGTCCCAAAGTTGCGGTACCTTCAACCGTTCATTGCGATCATTTAATAACCGCACGAAAGGGAGCATCTGCAGATCTTGAATTTGCCCAACAAGAAAGCCGCGAAGTTTATGATTTTTTATCATCTGTATCAAATAAATACGGTATTGGATTTTGGAAACCGGGTGCAGGTATCATTCATCAAGTTGTACTTGAAAATTATGCTTTTCCCGGCGGCATGATGATTGGAACCGATTCGCATACAGTTAATGCTGGAGGTTTAGGTATGATTGCCATTGGGGTTGGAGGCGCCGATGCCTGCGATGTAATGGCGGGACTTCCTTGGGAACTTAAAATGCCTAAATTAATAGGCGTTCATCTAAAAGGTACATTAAACGGATGGGCAAGTCCTAAAGACGTTATTTTAAAAGTTGCCGGTTTGTTAACGGTAAAAGGTGGTACAGATAAAATTATTGAATATTTTGGTTCGGGTGCAGAGCATATGAGTTGTACAGGAAAAGGCACTATTTGTAATATGGGTGCAGAGGTTGGAGCAACCACTTCTACTTTTTCATACGATGCCAGTATGAGTCGTTATTTAAAAGCAACCGGACGTGCCGAGGTTGCTGCACTTGCAGATAAAATAAAAACACATTTATGCGGAGACCCAGAAGTATATCAAAATCCAAACCTGTACTTTGATGAGGTTATTGAAATTGATTTGTCAACTTTGGAACCACATGTAAACGGTCCATTTACCCCCGATTTAGCCACACCCATATCGCAACTTAAAACGCTTGCTGAAAAAAACCAATGGCCTTTAAAAGTTGAGGCCGGCTTAATTGGTTCATGTACCAATTCTTCATACGAAGATATTTCAAGAGCAGTTTCTTTAGCAAAACAAGTTTCTGAAAAAAAACTCACTTCTAAGGCTGAGTTTATGATTAACCCCGGGTCTGAACAAATTCGTTATACCATTAAACGTGATGGCTTTTTAGATGTTTTTGATAAAATAGGTGCCACTGTGTTTACTAACGCATGCGGACCCTGTATTGGGATGTGGGATCGCATGGGAGCTGAAAAACAGGAAAAAAATACCATCGTACATTCTTTTAATCGCAATTTTGCCAAGCGTGCCGATGGAAACCCCAATACCTATGCTTTTGTTGCCTCACCTGAAATTGTAACTGCTTTAGCTATTGCGGGTGATTTAGGTTTTAATCCATTACAAGACACCCTTATAAATGCTGAAGGCAAAGCTGTTAAACTGGATCCGCCAACAGGACATGAATTGCCACCACAAGGATTTTCAGTTGAAGATTCCGGCTACCAGGCACCTGCTGAAGATGGTTCATCACTACGCGTAAACGTTAATCCCCATTCAGATCGTTTACAGTTATTAGATCCGTTTACGCCCTGGGACGGTAATGATTTTAAAGACCTGGTTATTTTAATAAAAGCTAAGGGTAAATGTACAACCGATCATATTTCTATGGCAGGTCCCTGGTTAAAATACCGTGGACACTTAGATAATATTTCTAATAACCTTTTAATTGGCGCAATTAATGCGTTCAACCAAAAAGCTGATACTGTTAAAAATCAAATTACCGGTACCTATAGTTCGGTTCCAAAAGTGCAACGTGATTATAAAAACCAAGGCATTGGCAGTATTGTAATTGGTGATGAAAATTATGGCGAAGGCTCATCTCGCGAACATGCTGCCATGGAGCCTCGGCACTTGGGAGTAAAGGTGGTACTAGTAAAATCATTTGCACGTATACACGAAACCAATTTAAAAAAACAAGGTATGCTGGCATTAACTTTTGCCAATCCATCAGATTACGATAAAATTTTAGAAAATGATCGATTATCCGTTGTAGGTTTAAAAACAATGAAACCCGGTACTATGTTAAAAATTGAACTTAAACATGAATCTGGAATTACAGAATTAATTGAAGTGAATCACAGTTATAACGCGCAACAAATTGAATGGTTTAAAGCCGGCGGCGCATTAAATATTATACGTGCTTCCGTTAATCAGAAATAAAAAAATATGAAAATTTTAGTAGCCATTAGCCACGTTCCTGATACCACGGCAAAAATTCAATTTTCTGCTGATAAAAGCACGTTTCAATCTCAGGGTATTACATACATAATAAATCCATACGATGAATGGTACGCTCTTGTTCGTGCAATTGAACTTAAAGAACAGGGAAAAGCCTCACACGTAACTTTAATACATGTAGGCCTTGCCGATGCAGAAGCCACGCTTAGAAAAGGATTGGCTTTAGGTGCTGACGATGCTGTTCGAATTGACATTAATGCTGCCGATACGTTTGAAGTTGCTTATCAAATAGCGGAATATGCACGGTCACAACAATTTGACATAATTTTAACCGGCAAGGAAACCATACAATATAACAGTTCTGCTGTAGGTGGTATTTTAGCCGGCATATTAGATTTACCATTTGTAAGTTATGCATGTAAGCTTGAACTTACCTCTGCCTCTACCCTGCAACTTGAAGCTGAAATAGATGGAGGCACGCAGGTTTTAGAATGTTCCATGCCAGCGGTAATTAGTTGTGCCAAGGGTATGGCTGAACAACGTATTCCCAATATGCGTGGCATAATGGCAGCCCGATCAAAACCATTACAGGTATTAACTCCACAGAATCATACAGAAAAAGGTAAAACCATTACCTATGAATTAAATCCGGGACGTTCTGCATGCCAGTATTTTACAGAAGATCAAATGGATGAACTTGTATCACTTTTACACACTCAAGCTAAAGTAATTTAATATGGCCATTTTAGTTTATACCGATATTCGAAATAACACCGTTAAAAAAAATGCACTTGAAAGTATTCAATTTGCACGCGCATGTGCAGATCAATGTAATGCTGCGGTTCATGTAATTACTGGAAAAATTGAACAAAATACACATGGTGTATTACAATCTGCAGGTGCCCACCGTGTTTTAGAATGTGAAGCATTAGAGTCCTACACTGATGTTAATGGCATCTCAGAGGCAATGGCTTCATATATATTATCACAAGGAATACAACATATTGTTTTCAGTTATGATTATACCGGTAAAGCGCTGGCGCCAATTTTAGCAGGGCGATTAAATGCAGGTTTAATTACAGGCATAACCCATATTCCTGTTTTTAAACCAGATGGCATTGAGGCCGTAAAAACCATTTTTGGAGGTAAAGCCTCTGCAACGTATGTGCTTAAATCTGAAATTCGTATTTTATCAGTTCTGCCCAATAGTATTAGCTTTACGCAATTTGAAAATTCAGAAATACAACACGAGCATTTACTTTTGAAACTTCCGCTTGCCAAAGTAAAGCGTATAGAAGTAAAACAAAACAATTCCGGAGCCATGGCTCCCTTACCGGAAGCTGAACTTGTGGTTAGTGCAGGCCGTGGATTAAAAGGACCCGAACACTGGGGTATAATTGAAGATTTAGCAAAAGTTATTGGTGCTACAACTGCATGCTCGCGCCCGGTTGCCGATATGCATTGGAGACCGCATCATGAACATGTGGGACAAACCGGTATTGCCATACGTCCAAACTTGTATATAGCTATTGGAATTTCCGGTGCCATTCAGCACTTGGCCGGAGTAAACGGTAGCAAAACCATAGTAGTAATTAATACAGATAAAGACGCGCCGTTTTTTAAATCTGCAGACTTTGGTGTAATTGGCGATGCATTTACAGTAGTTCCAAAACTTACAGAGGCCATTTACCGATTTAAAAACAGCAATTCTTAATGTCCAAGGTACGTTTAGATGTTATAGGCTTATCGTATAGCCAAAATAATCAAAATGGTACCTATGCTTTGGTTTTAGCAGAATCTGGAGGCACACGACGTTTACCCATTATTATTGGAGGATATGAAGCGCAGGCTATTGCCATTGCATTAGAAAAAATGGAACCTACCCGTCCCCTTACGCATGATTTGTTTAAAGACTTTGCAGACCGTTTTTCAATTGCATTAAATGAAGTTTTTATACACCATTTATCTGAAGGTGTATTTTATGCCAAATTAATTTGTCAATTTGAAACTACAACACAAGAAATTGACGCGCGTACAAGTGATGCCATTGCATTGGCCGTTCGCTTTTTATGCCCCATTTATACCACAGAAACCATTTTATTAAAAGCAGGAATAGTTTTTGAAGAAAAACAAAATGATGACTCTGACAGCGATACGCAAGATAGTCACCAAACTGAAACTAAAGAACCCTCCTTACAAAATAAAAGCACAGAAGAATTAACAGATTTACTTAAAGAAGCGCTTGATGAGGAACAGTATGAAACCGCATCGCGAATACGTGATATCTTAAATCAACGCAAAAAGTCTTAGGCCACAGGCTTAAGAGCCTTTTGAAATTTTACCAGTGCATTAACTTTTTCAGCATATCCAAGTTTTTCATATGATACAATAAGCTGTTCAATGCATTTATAAACCATGGTTACATAATCACAAGGTTTATAGTGCTTGAGTTGCGGCTTTAACTCCTGCTGCTTTAAGAACTGATCTATGTCTTTTTGCTGAAAAATTAAACCTTTACTAAAGGGGTTTATAAAAAATAATATGTCTTTTTGAAAATTACCTTGATCGGCTTCCAAATGATTTGCAAAATCATTGAGATATGCCAAAATAAAATGCTGTGGTAAATTAATGCCATACACTGGAACTTTAAGTTCCTGAGCAATGTGAAGATACAAGGCACTTAATAGTATAGGATTGCCTTTTTTTGATTCCAACACATGGTTTATAAAAGAATTTTGTGGTGCATGATAATTAGAAATATTACCTGAAAACTGATGAACTTCAAATAATACATGATTTATAGCCTGAACTTTTTCAAGTGCAGTCATATCATCATGCAGTTCCATCCAAACCTCCTGTTTAAGTTTATGAATAGATTCCAAAATCAAATGTTCATTCAAATCCGGATATTGAAAACGGGCAACTAAAATAAGCCCTTCCAATAAGTGCTCAGAGCGCTCAACCGACCATAAATGCAAAGCCTTTGAAATAACTTCTTCTTGAATGGATTGAATAATAGCTTCTATACGGCGTTGCATCAACACATCAAAACTATTTTCCCAAGCCGTTTCAAGATGAGGAAGAACCGGCGGACCCAATACTACAAAACGGTGTTTTACTTCATTATATATTGTTTCATCCGGGTCATCTAAAAGGGTAAGTAATGCTAAAATTTCTTTTAGGTTAGGCTCCTGTTTACGCTTAGTGCTCATTATTACAAATGTAAATGGAAGCCAATGCTTTAAAATCTGAACCCCAATGAGTTCTCAACAAATAATTTGTTTATAGGTATAAACAGCGAGGTATTGAAAACCCTTAGGGGTGATTAACCGTGAAAGTTTTTTGAAGTATTTGATTTCCTAGATTAAACCTTACCACATATACACCTTGTGGCCAATCTGCAGTATTAACATTAAGCTTTCCAATACTAAAACACGTATGAAATACCGACTGGCCCAAAGCATTAAAAATTTCAATGTTACATGCGCCACTGCTTTCAATTGAAATTACAAATTGATCATTTACCGGATTGGGAACTATCTTAACCCGTGAGGCCTCAATACTATTAACAGATTCAAAATTACCACAATCGTAAATATCCAATGTTTGAGTAGTTTGATCCGAACCTGAAGCATTAGTTGCATTAAGCGTTATTGTATAAAAACCCGGCTGAGAAGGTAAAATACTGGGGGTGGCAACCGTATTAGAAGGTACAAACTGAGCCCCTTGCGAGGGAAGTATGGTCCATAAGTAACTGGGGCCTGGTGTACCTGTTGATTGATTTTGAAGCGTTACAATACTGTCCAAACAACTTTCATTAGTAACTGAAAATGCAGCCTGGGGTGCGGCTGGAGGTAAATTACATAATGAATTAGAACTTGCCGTTAAAGAAATCCGTAAGGGACTTGTAGCCATTGCCGTTTGCATTCGTAAGCGCTGATCGGGTGTAAACATATAACAACTGGGATCATCAACATAATCCATAAAATTCATAAACATATCCCCATTACTGGCACTCGTGCAAACCCCTAAATGACATGGATAACTGGGTGCTCCATAATTTTGACCAAATTGCCCGCCGGCAAATCCTCCTCGCTGTGGCGGTGTATCGGTACAAAAATCGGTAGCATTACAGTCACCACTTGGATTGTTATTACCATCACCTCCAATGTGACGCAACCCTAACCAGTGTCCAATTTCATGACTTGCCGTTCTGCCCTTATTATAAGGGGATTGTAAAGTCCCTGTAGATCCAAAAGAACGTGCCCACACCCAAACTCCATCATTTATGGAAGATCCTACTCCACTTAAACCGCTTAAAGGTGTACCCGGAGGAAATGTTGCGTAACCTAAAATACCGATATTAACATTCACATCCGAAACCCAAATATTTAAATACCGTGTAGGATCCCAAATGGTTGCTGGTTTTATAGTACCATTCATAAGATTCATAAAAGCCGCTATACTATTTGGGCTAGTTGGATTGGTCCATCCATTAGCCACATAGCTAATCCTATGAATACCAGGCTCAGTAAGCGGTAATCCCTGGGGGTCAAGCTGTGCAAGACAAAAACTGATATTGGTATTGGCTGCACCAATAGCAGAAAATGCAGTAGCAGCAAGTTGATTAACATTTAATCCGGTACCAGCAAAATCAGCATTTAAAACATTGATTTGAGAATTAATTTGATTTTGACTAATGTTGGGATAAGTACCCACCGGTGTTGTTGTTGCACCGAAAATCACATGAACTACTACCGGTATAACATAATTTGCCTGATTTTTACCCTGCAATAATTTAAAAGCTTCAACCTGTTCGTTAAACCAACTATTCCATCGGGCATCGGGTTGCTCGCTGGCGCATCCTCGATTATTTATTAAATCGGATTGTTTAAATATTAACTCTTGTGATACTAATGTATGCGTAAAAATTACGCCTGCTAATAAAAAATACTTAAAGTACATAGATTGATTAATTACGAATTTAAAAAAGGATACCGATAATCTGTAGGCGGCACAAAGGTTTCTTTTATGGTTCGGGGAGAAACCCAGCGCAATAAATTAATTTTTGCTCCGGCCTTATCATTGGTTCCGCTTCCTCGGGCACCACCAAATGGTTGTTGTCCAACAACAGCACCTGTGCATTTATCGTTTATGTAAAAATTACCTGCAGCATGTTCAAGGCATTGTGTAGCCTTTACAATGGCTTCACGATCTTGGCTTAAAATAGACCCGGTTAATGCGTAATTAGACGTGGAGTCAATTAGCTTAAGTGTTGATTCAAATTCAGAATCTTGATAAATATAAATTGTTAGCACAGGTCCAAATAACTCTTCACACATCGTTACATAATTGGGGTTTCGAGTTACTAAAACCGTAGGCTCAACATAATACCCACAGCGTTTATCACAATTACCCCCATATATCAAATCTACATCAGAATCCATTCGAGCCTGATCAATTGATGATTTCAGTTTGTCAAAACTTTTTTCATCAATAACAGCATTTATAAAATTGCTAAAGTCTTCTGTAGGACCCATTTTCATGGTTTTTAAATCTGCTAATAGCAAATCTTTAACCTTAGGCCAGATAGTAGATGGTATGTAAGCCCTGGATGCAGCAGAACATTTTTGACCTTGGTATTCAAATGCACCCCGTGATAATGCAACCGATACCATTTCAGGTTCAGCTGATGGATGAGCGATTATAAAGTCTTTTCCACCGGTTTCTCCAACAATTCGCGGGTACGATTTGTAGCGGTGAATATTATTGCCAATAGACTTCCAAATGTCTTGAAACACGGCCGTTGAACCAGTAAAATGTATCCCCGCAAAATCAGGATGTGAAAAAATAACATCTGCGGCATCAGGTCCACTGGGATAAATAAGGTTTATAACACCATCGGGTACTCCGGCTTTTTTAAAAATTTCCATAAGTACGTGCGCACTGTAAACCTGAGTGTTACTTGGTTTCCATACTACAACATTACCCATTAGTGCACATGAGGTGGGTAAGTTTCCGGCAATGGCTGTAAAATTAAATGGTGTTAAAGCATATACAAATCCTTCTAGTGGGCGCCACTCCATACGATTCCAAACACCAGGCGATGATTCGGGTTGTTCGGAATATATTTGAGTCATAAAGTACACGTTAAACCTTAAAAAATCAATAATCTCGCAAGCACTGTCAATTTCTGCCTGGTAGGCATTTTTACTTTGACCCAGCATGGTAGCTGCATTTAATCGGCTCCGGTAAGGGCCGGCAATAAGTTCAGCAGCCTTTAAAAAAATGGAGGCCCGGTGCTCCCAAGGCATATGAGCCCATGATGCTTTAGCAGATAAAGCTGCATTTATAGCTTCATTAACATGTGTTTTTGAACTTTTGTGAAAGTACCCTAAGGTATGTTGATGATCATGCGGTGGTGCCATGCGAATGCGTTCCCCACTTCGCACTTCGGTTCCGCCAATATACATTGGAATATCAAGTTCAACCGCTCGTAAAGCACTTAATGTATCTTGTAATTCTTTGCGTTCCGAAGTACCGGGCGCATATGATTTTACCGGTTCATTTTTAGGAACTGGTGTATTAAAAAAACCTGTAGCCATAGTAGCTACAAATATACTATTAAGCATCGTATTGAATTGAATAGCTGATATGCTGCTATAAACTTGTAATTAATGGCGATACCAAAAATATACCTTTAAAATAAACGTGTAACTTCTGCTATATTTTGCTAATTTTGAACACATTAGAATGCCTACCTCAAGGTTTTACATGAAGTTGTTTTTTGTAATACAATGTATTACATTTTATTCCTTAATGTATTCTCAAACGGCTCTTACATATACATTTACAAACTGCGGAGCCACCGGACAAAACGGACCAACACAAGCTCAAATAAATTCTGGATACAGTGGACAAAACCCGCTCAATACATACGTTATATCGCTTTCAGGAATTCAGCAATGGACTGTACCTATAACCAGTGTATACCGAATAACTGCTTATGGTGCGCAAGGTGGAGCTGGTGCCAGCACTAGTGGTGGATTAGGAGCCTCTATCCGAGGAGATTTTACTTTAACGGCAGGCACAGTCGTTAACTTAATCGTTGGGCAATCGGGTAGCTCATTTACTAATGGACTTGGTGGCGGAGGCGGAGGAAGTTTTGTTTGGTTGCCTAATAACTTAAATCAATTACTTATTGCAGCAGGTGGTGGAGGCGGACGATCAACCAATACAGGCGCAACCGAGAGTTTTGCGGGTGTTGGAAATTCAAGTACAGTATCAACCAATCCAACAAACGGTTCGGGTTCGGGTTTGGGAGGAATAAATGGTAATGGCGGTAATGGCGGGTCATCCGGAATGGCAGGCACGTATCCTGGAGGCGGTGGTGGTGCTGGATGGTTTTCAAATGGCACCAACGGTGGAAATGGAAATATAAATGAAGGTAATGGTGGTACCGGTGGCATTTCACCTATAGCAGCTTTAAATCCTGGAAAGGGCGGCATTGGTTATAATTATTGTGGCGCTGTAAATGTTTACGGGGGATTTGGAGGCGGCGGTGCAGGCTCTGGTTGCAGTGGATCTAGTGGCGGTGCTGGGGGTTATAATGGCGGCGGTGGCGGAAATGGATGGAATGGTGGTACCTGGTGCTCTGGTGGTGGAGGTGGTTCGTATAATTCTGGTGCAAATATTCAAAATTTAAGTGGCGTCCGTTCAGGGCATGGCCTAATTTTAGTACAAATCTTATGCAACACACCTGCACTTCCTGTTTTAGGTAATACACCTACTGCATTAAACATTTGTCCCTCAAATTCAATAAACTTAACGGCTAGTACCACAGGCACCATTAATTGGTATAGTTCACTTAATTCAACAACTAGTATAGGTACAGGTTCGAGTTTAATTACACCCACATTAAATACAGGCACTTATACCTATTATGTTGCTGGTAGTACAAATACTTGTTTACCCACTGAAGGTCCCAGATTAGCAATAACTGTTAGTGTACATCCAAATCCCACAATTTCCATAACTGGTGCATCTACTTTATGTTCAGGCCAAACCGTTACTCTACAAGCCAATGGTTTAAACACTTATTCCTGGTCTACTGGCTCTAATTCAAACTCAATAATTATAACTCCAAGTGTTTCAACAAACTATTCACTTAATGGTTACTCCGCTGAAAATTGCTCTGCTACACCAATAATTTATCCTGTTACTGTATATAGTTTGCCTCTGGTAACTATAAGTGGTACCAATGCAAACTGTTCGGGAACCCAAATAAGTTTATCTGCTAATGGTGCAAATACTTATACATGGTCAAATAATATAGTTGGTTCAAGTATTACCATTACGCCCACATTAAATAGCACTTATAGTGTTAATGGTACTGATAATAATGGATGCATTGGTGCCAGTAATCCATTTCAAATTACAACATATTCAAATCCTTTAATTAGTGCAACCAGTGGAAGTATTTGTCCAGGGCAGATATACACCATTAGTACTACTGGAGCGCACACATATACACTCAACGGCACAGGTATTTGTACGGGCATCAATTGTAATTTTACTGTAAGTCCTAATAGTTCTTCTATATATTCCATTTCAGGCAGCTCAATTTGGGGTTGCACAAGCAGTGTTGTTGAATCTACCGTTACTTTATATTCACTACCTAATATTTCTATC
>RFNG01000165.1 GCA_009927275.1 Sphingobacteriia bacterium
TTTAAAATACTAAATTAAGCATGTTGATTTTGATAAATTTTTAAAAGCCTATCGCTGTCCGAGGCATTTAAATATTTGTTTCGGCGCTCCATTACCCGCTGTGCAGTTTCAATAAATTTTGTCCAAATGTACGGCTGAAAAAATTTACCATCATACCATGTAAAATCGGGAATGTATTGTGGCGGAAAACCGGCACCATATACATGTGCTGCAACACCTAAAACAGTGCCCGTGTTAAGCATAGTGTTTATACCCGTTTTACAATGATCGCCCATAATAATACCGGCAAACTGAGCACCTGTATCTTCAAAGGTTTGAGTATCGTATCGGTATTGCTTAACGGTTGAATAATTATTTTTTAAATTACTGCAATTGGTATCTGCACCCATATTGCACCACGAACCAATTAGCGATTGACCCAAAAAACCATCATGCGCCTTATTAGAAAAATCCTGAAACAAACACTGATTTAATTCACCACCAATTTTACACCATGAGCCTACTGCCGTAGGGCCATATATTTTAGCGCCCATTTTTAATTCAGCATGTGCACCCATAATAAATGGGCCGCGAACCATAGCACCTTCCATAATTTGAGCTTTAGCTGAAATAAATACCGGTCCGTTTTGAGTGTTTATATAACAAGCACTTACAATTGCGCCCTCTTCAATAAATAGATGTTCGGGATTACCAATAACAGTAACGAATTTAGGCAATTGCATCGCTTGCGAATGGCCTTTTAAGTATTCAAAATCTTCAATACAAAACGTATTTAAATGATGTATTAAATCCAAAGGGTCGTTTAAAACATAAAGCGGCTTTTGATATTCAATTTTCTTAAATAACTCCATGTTTTGATCATAAACACCATGCCAGGCAATTGGTGAGGTGTTATACACTAAACATTCACCCGGTTTAAGATTTAAAATAGACTCAAGTAACTGGTTATTTGGTATTACATGGCTGTAAACAAAAACACAGGCTTCGGATGGATGTTGCGTATCAAACACTGCCACATTTGAATAAATACAATTCCAACGTTCATGTATTGTATAATAAGCCAATTTAAGTTGCGCTAGACTTCGGGTTGCTGTAAGCGGGCGAAATCGTAATTGAATGCGTGGATGGTCAACAATTAATAAAGGTGTCATTATTCAGAATACAAAAAAAGTTCACTACGACGGTTAACACGATGATTTTCTTCAGGGCATTCCACATTGTCTTTACAAGCGTTAAGTAATTTAGATTCGCCAAAACCTTTATATGAAATACGTTGCGCAGCGATTCCATTTGAAATAAAATACTTTCGGATATATAAGGCTCTGCGTATAGATAAATCTAAATTGTAATATTCAGGACTGATGGCATCTGTATGCGATTCAATTTTAAGCTTTAATTTAGCATTGGCTACAAGTGAATCTAAAGCCACTTTAAGAAGCTCTGTAGAGGCACTGTCATATTGCACTTCGCCAAAATGATAATAAATATGCGGAAGTGCATAATACGTTGCTTTAGAAACTAAAGGTTTAGCGCTTTTTGCATAAGCTTCAATATCTGCAGAAAAAGATTCGGCTTGTACATCTGTGTTCATTTCCGATAGCAGTATGCGGTCAGACTGCACAATTTTAAATGAAAAACGTCCATGCGAAATATCGGCAACTTTAATGATTTGTTTTTGCTGATCGGTGATGTAAATTCGGGTAACATGTTTAAACGATGAGTCATTGGGATCTGTTTCAATATTATAATTTAAATACGGATTTAAATTTTTAAGACTAAACCGACCCATCTTATCTGTTTGTATGGTTAATGGAGCATCCGAACCCTCAATTTGTACTTTAAATTGAACGGATGCTAAAGGCACACGTTTTTGATTTAATAAATACCCATACAACTCGGTTGAAAAATTTTCGGGTAATTCTGATATTAAGTCTGCCATGCTTTTAATATTTGAAGGCAATACTTTAAATACAAAATGATTGTTTTCATAGGTAAACTGTTGAATTATTTTAGACGTATTATCGTATAAAACAAGCACTGAACCCGGAGGCAGGTTATCGGGTAAACGATCAAGTTCAAAAGACCACTGACGATCTTTTGGTAAATTTTCAAATATAAACTGGCCTAAAGTATTGGTTATAACGCTGTCAACAACCGTTCCGTTTGCATTTACCACACGCACAGTAACATTTTTTAGAAATACATTTAATTTTGGAACTCCAATTTTACCAATAAAACGCAGCGGCAAATCAGAATCTGTAAATGTAGATTTAAACGTAACCGGACCATCCTCTAATGCAAGGTTTGTCATGTGTTTACGATCCGATTGAAGCATTTTAAATTGAAATTTACCAAATTGCAATTGCGCTACTTTTATAACCTGACCCGTTTGATCCGTCATAAAAATACGGGTTACTAAATTAAATGTAGTGTCATTAGGAAGTGTTTCAATACTAAAGTCCTCATATGGATTAATTTGAGCAAGATTAAATTTACCCTCAGCATCGGTGGTTATTACAATATCATTAGTAGTTTTTAAAATTTTAAATTTACGATTAGCTAAAGGCCTTTGATTTTGATCAAAAAAACAACCGTATAAGTTAACAGAAAAGGCTTCGGGATCATCCAATTCAAATTGTGAAAGCAATTTGCGATCCGTTGATACGTGTTTGTATACAAAGCGGTTTTTTTCTTTTAAAAAATTTCGTAAAATTTCACCTTTGCGGTTGGCTAACGAAATCAACTCCCCTTCGGGTAATTGATCTGAATTGGGGTTTAATGAAATAGAAAACGCTTTGTCTTGGGGTAAGTCATTAAATACAAAACGTCCTAAAGAATCGGTAAAAACCGTTTCTAGCACTTTGCCATTTTCATCTATTAAATCAACTGATACGTGCTGTAATGCCTTATGGTCATTTCCAAAAACCAGCTTTCCTGAAAATGTGTGTTCATCCGAAATATCAAGTTCATCAAGAATTTTTCGATCCGATTGTAATAATTTAAAACTAAAGGCACTTGATGTTTTAAATAATACGCGTAAAAGCTTGCCATCTCTACTGTACAAATTGATACGGGTTCCGTCGGGAAGCGCACTGTCACCTTTTAATATCAAAAGGTCGTAATCAATGTCCGGTGGTATCTCTCGAATTAAAAACGTGCCATTTTCGGATGTGATTGCAGTTTTTGTAAAAACGCCATTATCAGAACGTAATTTTATTTCGGCATTTTTTAAGGGCATTTGAACTTCTTGCCCGGTGGTGATGCGTCCCAAAAACACCAATGCGGTTGACTCAGGTGTTTCAACAATATTTTTTAAAGGCAAGTTTTTAAAACCAAAGCTGCCATTAACAAGCCGCTCAATGGGTTTATCTGATATAATACCGTTTTCATCAGATAAAACATAATTTGAAAACACCATATTGGTATCTTCTGAAAACGTAACCATGTATTTGGTACCTACGGGTAGCTGACGAAACACAAAAAATCCTTTACGATTCGTTTTAACAGAATCAATAACTTTTCCCTTTTCATCTCTTAAAAATACCCACGTATTTCCAACGGGTTTATCTTTTTGCTGAGAATACCATAATATACCCTTTACTTCGGTTAAACGCTTTTTATAATGAAATTTATAAATATCATCTTTCCCATTTCCGTTCTTTCGATTGGAAGCAAAATAACCTGTGGAATCGTTTAAAAAACTGATACCAAAATCATCCGCACCACTATTTAATTTCAATCCTTCATTACCCAATAAAATCCACTGGGCATTTATTCTACGGGCTGAAAATATATCATAGCCTCCAAATCCCGGATGTCCGTTTGAAGAAAAAAACAACTCATCTTGTGATTTAAAAAACGGATACACTTCATCATTGGTGGTATTTAAGTCAGGCCCTAAAGGTTTTAAATCTGAGCACACAAGCGCATCGGCAAGGGTATCTATGCTTACACTCCATAAATCTTTACCCCCCACGGATCCCGGACGATTGGTTGAAAATACCAGTTCATTACCCAAAGGTGAAAATGCTGGATAGGAAATAAAAAAACTATCTGAATTAAAAGGCGCCGGTTTGGCATATTTAAAAATGTGGTTTTGAAACTGCTGTATGGATACTGATGGCGGTTTTATAGCCATATATAATTTTGTTGTAACAGGTGTGTTAAGTGCTGCAAATCTTTGGGTTTCAACATAGCAGGCCTTTGTACCATCTTGCGTAAATACAATGGGTCCTAAATGCTTATCGGGATTGATAAGTGCAGTGGGATTTTTGGCATTATAAAGTTTTTGGTTTTTAATTTCTGCTTTCCAGAGTTCCATCACCGGTGGTGCGGCAGACTGATCGGACTGCAAATTAACAAAATCGTAAAATTTAGATTCACGAATAAACCATAGCGTGGATGATTTTTTATGTACAAAAGGTGCATATTCAGCATTTTTAGTTGACAACTCGGTTTGTTCAACTGTATATTCACTTTGAGCCTCATTAGGTATAAAATGCAATCGTTGTGATATAGCCAATTGCAGCGATTTAAGTTTGGGATTTATACGGTATTGAGGATGTATTTTAAAATACGATTCAAGGATTTGTTCAGCTTCGGCATAATTTTCATTTATTATTAAACAGAGGCCAGTAAACTTTTGCTGTATCCGTTTGTATGGAGTCCGGGATATTTTTAAAATAATTTAAATAAAATACTTCCGCTCCGGTAAATTGATTTAAGCGCTCTGCAGATTGCGCTGCACCAATATAAGCAGAGGCTTTATCATAGTGGTTTGTTGTATTTAAAGCTTTTTCAAACATTCGTAAGGATTCAGTATACATTCCATACTGGTATAATGTATGCGCTTTTTGCAGCTGGGTTTGGGATTGTGCATACACGGAAATCCAAAAGCAAAAACCCAAAAACACCCTTTTCATCATAAAAATCGAGGAATAGTGGCCCGGACTTTACCAGCATCCGTTGCGGCCTGAGGTGTTTTTAAAGTTCCCAAATCAAATCCAAGACCAATTTCATGTGTTGTTCCCAAATACGAATAGTGCATAGGATTAATTTCAAAACAATACCCTATTCGAAGTCCATTTGTGCTAAGGTATTGACATAAAATTCCAAACGCATTGTTGTATCTGTAATACATACCTGTAGACAGGCGTTTACCATACATTACATGCAATTGCATGTCTGCATTCCATGAAGATCGCGTGTAACGCATTTGAATAACGGGCGATAAAACCAGTTGATCTGAAATAACAAAAGCATGTCCGGCCATTGCAATGTAATGTGGCTCGATGATATACGTTAGGGGTGCGTTGGTGGAAGAAGCATTTAATGAAAACTGACCTGCATTTAATTGTGTTGCGGATAACGACATAAATGTACGATCGGATTTAAAATAAATACCGCCATCTATATTTAAAAGCTGCTGTGAGTTAAAATTTAAAAGCAAGGCTTCTTCATTTTTAAAGAAAAAATCGGGACGTTTAAATTGATATTGCTTTGCAGCAGCTGACATTCCAAATGAAAGTATACTTCTTGAATTTAATTTTAAATGATAGGCCACGTTTAGTCCGTATTGAACTTTATTACGCGCACCAATTTGATCAGAAATTACATGCATTCCCAATCCCAGACTTTTTAGATCCATGCGCTGAAAACGCATAGGTTTTGGGTCCCAGTGGACCTAAATTTCCAATCCATTGTTGACGCGATTGCAGTAAAACAGATGTACCCGAACGCATACCTGTGTATGCTGGGTTTATTATTAAATGATTAAATTGACTTAGCGCATATTGCGGCTCTTGTTGTGCATGCAAAAGCGAGGTAACAAATACAACAAACCACACTAACGTGAACCTTAAAATGGGCATAATCTAACGTATACAAGTATACTAAAAAATTGTACTTGTAAGGGTTTATTTTATTATTTAATTATCTAATTATCAGACCTTTTAGGCAATTCTACTATAGTCGTTTTTATGTGCTGCATAATCTTGCAATAACTGTTCCATGTGGGTATTAAACAGGGGGGGCTGAGATTGCATTATCTCCATTGCAAATGCACGTATGTCAGCAATTAACATTGTGTCTTCGGCTAATTGCGTTAATCGTAACTGCAGCAGGCCACTTTGTTCGGTGCCCTCCAAGTTTCCTGGCCCCCTCAACTTTAAATCCAACTCGCTAATTTCAAATCCATTTTGAGATTGTACAAGTGCCTGCATACGGTAGCGAGCCTCTTGAGATAATTTTAAGCCTGTCATTAATATGCAATAGCTTTGTGTATTTCCACGACCTACCCTACCCCTAAGTTGATGCAGTTGAGCCAATCCAAAGCGTTCAGCACTTTCAATTACCATAACCGAGGCATTGGGAACATTTACACCTACTTCAATTACAGTAGTGGCTACCATAATTTGGGTTTCACCATTTACAAAACGGTTCATTTCTAAAGCCTTTTGTTCATTTGTAAGTTTTCCATGAACAATACTAATTTGAAATAGGGGCGGCGGAAATTCTTGTACTAATGCATCATATCCCTGTTGTAAATTTTGATAATCTAAGGTTTCACTTTCTGCAATTAATGGAAATACCACATAAATCTGATGCCCCATTTCAATTTGAGATCTTAAAAATCCCCACACAGCCAAACGCTGTGATTCTTTAGCATGTTTTGTAACTATCGGTTTTCTGCCCGAAGGTAATTCATCTAAAAGGGTGGTATCCAAATCGCCATAAACCGTCATGGCCAGCGTTCTTGGTATGGGCGTAGCCGTCATTACCAAAACATGAGGTAAATGTGTACCTGACCGCTCGGTAAGTTTAGCCCGTTGCGCCACGCCAAATCGATGCTGTTCATCAATTATTACTAAACCTAATTTTAAAAACGGAATACCATCTTCAATTAAAGCATGTGTGCCCACAAGCACGTGAATTTGACCTTCAGACAGTTTTTTAAATAACGCTTGTCGGGTTTTTGTTGGCGTTGAACCCGTAAGTATATCTGTATGTATTTGCAGTGGACTTAAAAGTGCCGAAATGCTATTAAAATGCTGCTGTGCTAAAATTTCAGTGGGCACCATGATACAGGTTTGGTATGAATTGGCATGCGCAATAATTGCTGCCATTACTGCAACTATAGTTTTTCCACTTCCCACATCACCTTGTAACAAACGGTTCATAGGTGTGTCTAATTTTAAATCATTATGTATTTCTTTAATTGCACGCTTTTGAGCTGTAGTTAATTCAAATCCCAATGTGTTATAAAATTGTGAAAATAAATGCCCAATAGCTGGCATAGGGTATGCCGGTTTAAGAAATTTAGCCTTGGTTTTAATGCGTAAAACTCGTAATTGCAATGCTAATAATTCTTCTGCTTTTAGTCGTAAACGCGCCGCTTCAAGGTCTTGCTGATGTTTAGGAAAATGAATTTGTAAGAGTGCCTGATATCTGGAAACACATTGCAAACGCTGGCAAATGGCAGCGGGAAAAGGATCGGGCCATGTTGCATCCATACCCTGCAATACCTGACGAATTAAACGCTTTATGCCGTTTGAATCTAAACCCTTGGTTTTTAAAGACTCTGTACTTGAATAAACGGGATCGAAATGTTCCCCTTGAAACGCCTTTAGCTCATCGGCTATCGTTAGCTCCGGATGTGCCATACTTAATTGGTTTTTAAAGCGATTGGGTTTACCAAAAACAATCCACGAAGTGCCTATTTTTAAGCGTTGCTCCATCCACTTAATGCCTTTAAACCATATTAATTCCATAGAACCCGTGGAGTCTGTTAATTCAGCATGTAATCGCTTTTTAGCCCCTGTTCCGTGTATTCGTAAACCGGTTATTTTACCACGTGTTTGTACAAATTCATCACGTTGTTCAAGCTCAGAGATAGTATAAAATAAGGTTCTATCATTATAACGAAATGGAAAATATAATAACAGGTCTTTTACGGTTTCTAATTGTAATTCTTTTTTTAACCATTCCGCACGTTGCGGGCCAACACCTTTCACGTAAATTAATGGAGTTTGCCATTGCATAGTTAAAGTTACAATTCCTATTTTTACATAAACCGCTATATGCGAAATTGTAGTGTTGTATTTTTTTGCCTTTTCTGTACGTTATGTTTGTGCCAAACGCAATCTTTTGACAGTATTTTTAATTTAAAAGCCCAACATCCGGTTTATGAAATTCATGTACCCACTGAATACACACTATTTAACGATCAGTTAATACGAATTGACGGTCTGTATTGGGCTAGCAGATTTACCTGCCTAAGTATGGGAACCGGAGTACAGTGGATAAATAAAGCATTTCCAATGGAAAAAGGTAGTAGGCCCTATGGTTTAATTGCACATTTTTTATACACAGAAATTCAATTATACAATCAAAACCGTTGGAATATAGGATTACGTTATATGTTAGGTTATGGCTGGAACCCAAATTACATGCGAATTCGCGACATTTCGTTTAATCAAATTTTTAAAAATCCATTTTTTGTATTTTACGAACCCGGTGCCAGTGTTCAATATCAAGTTAATACCTGGCTTGGATTACAAAATGATTTTATATTTCGATTTTGTTTAAATTCAAATGCTGAACTTAACAGAAATATGAGTCAACCAGCTTGGATACTGACTTTTAATATCAATTACAGTAAATTATTTAAACTAAAATTATAAAATCAGCCCACGTGTAAAACTTCCAAAACACGAAATTCATCTTGAACACCGTGGTCGTGAACGTGCAGCGGAATGATACCGATTTTACGAATTTGATCGCGCGTTAATGGTTTGTTTAAAATCCATTCGTCTTGTTGTACAATTAAGTCAATGTCTTTGCCGGCAAAAACCTGATTGATTTGTTTTTGGGTTAAATGCAATAATGCAGGGAGCTCATCTTCAGTTTCTGGAAATAATACGGTACCCTTAATTACTAATTTTGGAATATCCGGTTTGTACTGTAGCATTAAGCCTTCAATACCTCCTAAAGTGATAGTTGTAAAGCCGGTGAGATGAATAGTGTTCATTTACATTGCAAAAATACAAAAAAAATCACACCTCAACCGATGAAATTGAAAATCTAAATGTAGTACCTACACCCAAAACACTTTGTACCTCAATTGATTTTTGATGGGCTTCCAATATATGTTTTACTATGGACAAGCCTAATCCGGTACCTCCTTGGGCTCTGCTTCTACCTTTATCTACCCTGTAAAAGCGCTCAAATATACGTGGCAAATGTTCAGGATCAATACCCAAGCCATTGTCTGATACTTCAACTACAACATCGTCTTTAAGTGTTGAAATTAAAATAGTGGTTTGACCTTCAACTTTACCATATTTTATACTGTTGGAAATTAAATTTACCAGAACCTGCCGTATTCTAAATGGATCGGCAAAAACCAAAATTGGTTTATCATATTTTTTAGCAAGCGTTAAACGGTAAGTTTTTTTTGAAGCTTCAAATTCAAGGCTATTAAAAATGTCTTTTACAAGTTGTGCAATATCAAATTGTTCTTTGTCTAAAATTAAGGTACCACTTTCAAGCTGAGTAATGGTTTCTAAATCGTCAATAATATTTATTAAACGTTCAATGCTGGCTTCGGCACGTTTTAAAAAATTAACATTTACCTCAGGGTCACTGAGTCCACCATGCAATAAGGTATCTATGTACCCCTGTACATTAAAAACGGGGGTTTTAAGCTCGTGTGAAACATTTCCAAGATACTGTTTGCGGTAACTATCAATATGATCGTGGTTTTGACGTTCTTTTTCACGCATTTCAATCATTTGATGTACACGCTCATTTAATGTTTTAAATCCATCTTCATCTTCCAGCTGATCTGAAATTTTTGGAATTTCATGCGGAAATAAACGCAGGCGAATGGCCTCATTAAGTTTTAAAAAATGACGGGTTAAAAAAATATGGTAAAAATAATATAGTGCTAATACGGACAAAACAAAAAAAACAAATCCGCTTAAAATAAATACAGTAGCTTGTAATGGAATGGAAAATAGTAAAAAGAATATAATCAATCCTAATACACTCAGCAAGGATACAATAACCGTAAGCGCAAGTATTTTTGAATTTATATTGGGCGGTTTTTCCATGCCCAAGTATATGTATTAATCTACTAAAACTGAAACTTTACCCGTTAAAACTTCAACAACGCCACCACTAATTTGTATTTGATGTGCGCGATTTTCACTATCAACTATAGTAATTTCACCTTTACCTAAGTTAGAAATTAAAGGTGCGTGATGATCTAATACTCCAAAACGTCCCTCCGAGCCAGGAAACTCAACAGATTTTACGGTACCCTCAAATATTTTTTTTTCGGGAGATAAAATTTCAAGATTCATGTTATGATGTTGCTTCTGCTAGTATTTTTTTACCTTTTTCAATGGCATCTTCTATAGTACCTACAAGGTTAAATGCCGCTTCGGGATATTCATCTACAGCACCGTCAATAATCATATTAAATCCTTTAATGGTGTCTTCTATACTTACAAACACTCCCTTTAAACCGGTAAACTGTTCGGCAACATGAAACGGCTGTGATAAAAAGCGTTGCACGCGTCGTGCCCGATGTACCACCAATTTATCTTCTTCACTCAATTCATCCATTCCTAAAATGGCAATAATATCTTGAAGCTCTTTATAGCGCTGAAGAATCAATTTTACACGTTGGGCGCATTGGTAGTGTGCATCACCTAATATAACAGGTGTTAAAATACGGGAGGTAGAATCTAGAGGGTCTACAGCCGGATAAATTCCTAATTCGGCAATTTTTCGGCTTAATACGGTTGTTGCATCCAAATGCGAAAATGTAGTAGCAGGTGCCGGGTCGGTTAAATCATCTGCAGGAACATACACTGCTTGTACCGATGTTATAGAGCCTTTTTTGGTAGATGTAATGCGCTCTTGCATGGCGCCCATTTCTGTTGCCAACGTGGGCTGGTATCCAACCGCAGAAGGCATACGCCCCAAAAGAGCTGAAACTTCAGATCCTGCCTGTGTAAACCTGAAAATATTATCAATAAAAAAGAGAATATCACGACCGCCGCCCTTAGCATCGGCATCGCCATCACGAAAGTACTCCGCTAATGTTAAGCCCGATAAGGCTACGCGGGCACGTGCGCCGGGAGGTTCGTTCATCTGTCCAAATACAAATGATGCCTGCGATTTTGCTAATTCATTGGTATCTACTTTACTTAAATCCCAGCCCCCCTGCTCCATACTGTGTTTAAAGGCTTCTCCATATTTTACAATGCCCGATTCTATCATTTCACGTAATAAATCATTTCCTTCACGTGAGCGCTCTCCAACACCTGCAAAAACAGAATAACCGGAATATCCTTTGGCGATGTTATTAATTAATTCCTGAATTAATACGGTTTTACCTACGCCTGCACCACCAAATAAGCCAATTTTTCCACCTTTAGCGTAGGGTTCAATTAAATCAATAACTTTTATACCTGTAAACAATACTTCTGTAGCTGTAGATAATTCATCAAATTTTGGAGCCTGGGCATGAATGGGACGGCCTTTTGAATTATCTAAAGCATTGATGCCGTCTATAGTTTGACCTACAACATTAAAAGGCGTCCTTTTACTTGATCACCAGTAGGCATTTTAATTGGACTTCCAAGTGGGCGCACTTCCATACCCCGGTAAATACCGTCTGTACTATCCATTGCAATGGCACGAACCATATCTTCGCCAATATGCTTTTGCACTTCAAGAATTAATTTTTGATCACCATTGGTGATTTCTAAGGCGTCTAGAATTTCCGGTAAGGTACCGCCTTCTGTGTCAAAGCGAACATCTACTACCGGACCAATTACCTGAGCTATTTTTCCATTATGCTGTGCCATATGTTGTAATTTTCGGCGCAAATTTAAGATGAAAAACGCTTAAAATTTGCATAAAAACGTAATTTTTTATCTGATTTACCAACATTGCTCTATTTTTGTTGCACGTTGCAAGTTGTTCGTTATACCCCCGATTTTAAAATTTTTGTTCCGGTAATTGTTACCATTGGTACGTTTGACGGCTTTCACAGAGGGCATCAAAGCCTTTTAGAGCAGATGTCTGCTTGTAAACAGCACATGGGTTTGGCCACCTGTTTACTCACTTTTGATCCGCATCCTCGAAATGTTATTAATCACGACCAAAAAGGCGTTACATTGCTAACGACCTGTGAGGAAAAAATACAATTGGCTAAATCTTACAACATCGATATATTAGTGATTTATCCCTTTAATTCAGCATTTTCAAGTTGGTCACCTGAATATTTCTTTACAACCTTGATAGTAAACCAATTAAACGCCCGGCATGTAATTATGGGCTATGATCATCGATTTGGCAAAGATCGTACAGGTGATGCAGCATACATTAAAACATTGGCGCTCAAGCATCAAATTGGTGTAGAAACATGTGCGGCTGTTATTGACGAAGGACTCCCCATTAGCAGTACGCGAATTCGTAAAGCCCTTGAATTAAGAGATTTAAACATTACAAACCGCCTGCTTGGATACTTTTATCAACTGTGGGGAACTGTAATTCATGGCATGGGCCGTGGACATAAAAACGGATATCCTACAGCAAATATTAAACCCCTTGAATTGTTTAAATGTTTACCGAATACTGGAGTTTATTTGGTTAGGGGGTATTGGAACAATAACTTTTATTACGGTATGTTAAATATTGGCACAAATCCAACATTTGAAACCAACGCCGAACTTAAAATTGAAGTTCATTTTTTTGATTTCAATTCAAATTTATACAAACAATGCATTCGTATTGAATTTTTAGAATATATTCGATCGGTTCAGAAATTTGAATCTTCAGAAGCTCTTTACATGCAAATACGGCAAGATGAAACCGTTTGCAGAAACAAGATGCAGCGCTATTTAACCTAATTGATGAAAATTAACTCCTGGCAGATTTAAACATTGGGATGCTTAAAAGTTATTTTTAAACGTAACATACACATTCATAAAACATCCACTTTTGTAGAAGTAACCATTCATTTGAATGGACTTTATAAGTGTTTTGTTTTGTTAAAATGAACGCCTGTAATGGGCGTTCGTTTTTTATACGTAGGCCTCAATATCTTTTACAGTAATGTCCTCTTTACAAAAGATACATAAACGCTCTATAACATTTCCCAGTTCACGGATATTTCCCGGCCAGTCTCTATTTATTAAGAGCTGTAATGCCGATGGCGTGATGTGCAGCGGAGTTTCTGCAGTTTTATGTCGGTTTAAAAAATAATTGCAAAGTTCTGGTATATCATCTCGTCGTTGGGCTAAAGCGGGCACTTCTATGGTAACCACTGCAATGCGATGGTATAAATCCTCACGAAACGTCTTTTGTGAAATTTCATGAATTACATTTTTATTAGTTGCCGCAATAATACGAGGACGCACCGGTATAGATTTTTCACTACCGAGTCGGGTTAATGCACCTTCTTGTAAAACCCGCAGCACTTTAGACTGCATATGCATGTGCATGTCACCTATTTCATCTAAAAATAAAGTTCCCTCCGCTGCTAATTCAAATTTACCTTTATGCATAGTATGAGCCCCCGTAAATGAACCCTTTTCATGTCCAAACAATTCACTTTCAATTAAATCAGAGGGAATAGCTGCACAATTTACATCTATAAAGGCCTGTTGCGATCGGATGCTTAGTTCATGAATTTTACGAGCCACAAGCTCTTTTCCGCTTCCGCTAGGCCCGGTAATTAATACACGTGCGTCGCTTGGCGCTACTTTTTTAATTCGATCTAAAATATCTAACATGGGTTTTGATGAACCAATGAGCGATTCTGTAATGCGATGCTGTGCATTTTTATTTTTTACTGTTGCAGGCGTTGAAAATACCATTTTAACAGCCTTTAAAAGCCGGTTCAAATCAATTGGTTTTTCTAAATAATCTCTTGCACCTTGTTTCATAGCCTGTACAGCAATGTCAATGGTTCCATGGCCGCTCATAACTATAACAGGAACAGTGTTGTGTACATCCTTAAGACGTAATAATAATTCTAAACCTGATATACCGGGCAACTTTACATCCGACAAAATCAAATCAAATTGTTCGGTGTTTAACATGGTTAAGGCCAATGTAGCATCTCCTGCCGTTTTAGCCCAATACCCCTCCATATTTAGAATGTCCGCAATGGAACGTGCAACTGCACCTTCATCGTCAATTATTAATATTTTATTTTTTATTGTTTTAGAGTGTGCCATGATATAATCCAAATATAAGACCTTCTTTTAGTGCTGCATTTTCAGGTTTTAAACCATCTATCGGTAGGTTTAAAAAAACCCAGTTTAAAAGCAGGGCCGAGTGTACAATTGTATCTCTTCGCATAGGAATTAAAGCATCCCAGCGCATTCGTATGTGTGAAGTTGAGTTAAAAACAGTTTCACACCATTGCAGTATTTGCGCTTTAGTCCATACATCCGATTGGGTTTCAAATTGCGTTTTACACAACGCGTCTACTGTATCAAATACACCCGAAGCACCGTATAACATTTTGGATGCATTTGATGAAATTTTTAAAGGGGCAAAACACACATCCAAATGGGCATTTACTTGTTTTATATCACTGGTTAGAATAGGCTCATGCAAATGAAATAAACTTTTAATTTTAGATACCCCGGCCTCAAAACTAAAACAATGTTTAATTTCCGATGCTTCTACACTAATAAATTCAGTGCTGCCCCCACCAATATCCATTATCCATCCATCTATTACGCGCGGCGCAGCCTGTTCAATAATACCCTTGGCAATCCAAAACGCTTCGGCCTCACCCGATAAAACACAAATTTGCATACCGGTTTCACGCGCTAAAGCGTGGATTATTTCCGCTGCATTTTCAGCTGCCCTAAACGCTGCGGTACCCGCAATAAAACATTTGTTGTTTGCGTAATTTGCACAACTAACAGAAAACCGCTTTAAGGCCTGCTGCATTCGCTGAACCGATGCTGAACTAAAAAAATGCTTGCCGTTTTTTAATGTGGGCCAAATAAATACCGGAATACGATCTGCATGAATGCGTATTAATTTTTGATTTTCATCCTTTTGCCAAATGTTAATATGAAAGGTATTGGTGCCACAATCAACAATAATAAAGTAAGATTCAGTATTTGAGTCAAGAACGTTCTGTTGAGCTACCATTTTGAAAAAGGTTTTAAATGTTCTGCCCAGGTCATTTTACGTATTGTAAATCGCATATCGCCCATTGGACGGTCGCGCGTATCTTTGGCACAAACTGAAATTTGTTCTGCTACATGCATACCCCATATAATGTTACCAAAAACCGTATAACGTCCATCTAAATGCGGTGTACCACCCATACTGGTATATATTTTTAATTGTTTTGAAGAAAGTACTGGTTTAACTCGATTATAAATAGCAGTTTTTAAACTGTCTTTAAAAAATTTGGTTTGCGAGGCCCAATCGTAGTGTGTAGAATCTAAAGTCCATTGCTGTGTAAATCGTTTTTCTGAAATTCGGTTAAGCTCATGCTCCAGGGTTTTTGGGCTTCTAATTTTACCAATTACAATATAAAACTGACATGCGCTGGATGCCCGTAAAGGATTTATTGGATCTGATTCGCGCGCCATTCCTACAGCCCCATAACCATGAAATAATTCTTTACAAATTTCTGCAGGAACTGTATAGCCCAAATCCCCGTGCCCCAAGCTATCTCCTTTTAATGCATTTTTACTTAGGGGATCACCACCTTGAATTACAAATTCAGGTATAGTACGATGAAACAGCAAATCTTTATAATAGGATGTTTTTATTAACTTCTTAAAGTTTGCTGCATGCAGAGGCGTTTTTTTATAAAGTGCCAATACCATTTTTCCAGAATCGGTTTCAATAACATATTTTTGAAAGTACATGGGCTGTGTAAAAACAGCCCCCCCTAGAATTAAAAAAAAACTTAAAAAAAGTGTATATTTGAAATATTGCTTTACATATAATGTTATGAAACCTGTAATCCTCATATTTTTTACAATTTGTATTTTAACAAGCTGCTTATTAATACCCTCATGTACTAAAGATACAACATGTGTGGCAATTGTAAATTGTAAAGATTCATCCGGTGTTAATGCATTAGCTGATGTTAACGTTAAACTATATGCATTAATTAAAAGTGCCGATGGTAAAACAACCTATACCGGTGATATTACACAGTCGGGAACTACTAATACAGCCGGACAGGTTCGCTTTGAGTTTAAATTACCCGCTATTTTAGACATCTTAGCCGTTCGCTCAAAAGGTACACAAACCCTTACCGGTACAGGTATTATAAAATTAGAAGAAGGCAGTACAACAGAAAAAACCATTTTGCTTAAGTAATTCATGGCAAAATGCTTTAGTGTAATTACTGTATTATTTGCTATACTATTTTATTTTACGGCCTGTTCAGATTTTGTAAAAGGCAAAAAAACAGAAGGTATTATAGAGTTTAATGTTAGCTGTTTAGACCCTCAAAATGCCTTTTGCGCTCTTTCCCCTACCCGTGCAAAATTGAGTTTTAAAAATGATAAATTTAAAATGGAAATGAGTGCATTTGGTATGTTTAAAACCGCAATAATTGGAAATAATACAAAACAGCATATGTTGCACACCGTTGATTTTATGGACATGCATAAGTATTGCGAACTTAAGCGGCCAGAAATTGACTCTGAAAATAAAAACTACCGTTTAAAATTCAAATCCACCGGTAAAACAAAAACAATATTGGGGTTTAAAGCTCATCAGGTTATAGCCACACCGCAACAGGCTCCCAATATACCATTTGAAATATGGTACACCAATGATATTCCGTTACCGGAAAGTAATGTGCTTAATCCGTACAATGAAATTAAAGGTGTATTATTAGAGTACCGTATTCGAAAAATGGATACCGAAATGTCTTTTACGGCAAGTGGCTTTGAGCCCCGTTCGCTTTCAGATTCTATATTTAATTTACAAACATCCTATGAAAAAGTAACTTACAATGATATTAAATCTATTTTTGAAAGTTTAAAATAATATGAAAATCACAACTATAATTTTATCTCTAGTACTAGCATTTTACGGCAATGCCCAAGACATTACACTAAAATTTGAAATTAAAATGCAGGGTATTGCCCAGGAAATGGCAGCCTTTGCGGAAATGCAAGGTGTAAATTATTTTAAAAATGAAAAATGCCGTGTGGAGCTTGAAAACATGATGTTTTCGATGCGAACGTACATACATTCAGATGGAGTAACCGTTTGCCAAAGTGTAATGGATGAAAAAAAATATTACAAACGCAAAAAACAAGATTTTGAAGCCGAACGCTCTAAATCTACTGATATTCCTAAAATAACCTATACCGAAGAATCTAAAATGATTTTAGGATATGAATGTAAAAAAGTATTGGTGCATACCTTAGCAAAAGACAAAACTGAAATACAAACCGAATTATGGGTTACCAAAGCGCTTAAATTACCGGATACGTATTATATGATGTCCAGCCGAAATTCCGCTGCATTTAATGGTATAGACGGCACCGTTTTATATATGGAAACGCCCCTTCGTATGCAAGGAAATAATGCTGTAAGTATTATGCGGGTTACAGAAGTTATTACAACACCCCTTAAAGATTCGCTTTTTGAACCTGAAACCAACGGCTACACTGAATCTACTTACGAAGAAATTAAATCTCAAATGCGAAGCATGGGTGGCGGCATGCGTTAATTCAATGGCTCATCGGTTTCTTTAAACGCAAGTCCTTGCAATTTAAGGCCTTTTAATATAACATCCCTCAATAAGGGATGTGTTGGAATTTGTAAACCGCTTAATGGTATTTGTCCATTTAAAAATGCCGTTACCGCTATTGCCAATGGAAGGCCAACTGTTTTTGACATCGCTGTGTCGATGGCTGAATTTCCCTCAAGCTCAAATGTTGAAATACGTTTAAACCGTAAACCATCGGCGCGTTGGTATTTAATAATATGACACATTACCACCAAGTCGGCATCCTCGGGTTGTAATTTCCAGCGTTGTTCTAAAAGTTGCTGTAATAATTGTGCTGGTGTGGCTTGTTGTGGCTGGCAAATAAAATCATTAAAATGCAAATCAATAAGATACGCTTCAAGTTCAGTATCCAATACATGACCCGAATGCTGCAACATGGCTTTTTCAATTGATATTGAAACAGGTGGTAAAAATTTACGAATTAAGTTTGCAAAAGATAGAGGCTCTGCGATATTTAGCAATAAGGTATCATCTGTTAAACCTAATGATACAAATATATCCCAAGCCTTACAATAGCCCTTTCGGCGAAGTGTTCCACGTTTAAAATGTTGTATGCCATTTAAGCCATAGGTTTCTATGTAAGAGATGCTGTCTCGGTTTGCATAGGCATCGTATTCCTGACCATTAATAGAAATTACTTCTGCACGTTTAAAAATTTGTAAATATGGTATTACAGATTCGTTTCCGAATTCTAAAAACCGGGCATGCGATTGACCAGCAATAATTACATTGCGTGGATTCCATGAGAATTTATAGGCCCATGAATCGGTTTTGGTATTGTGTGATGGTAAGCCCCCACAGTACGAATAAAAAGCATCTATTGTATGTCCTTGGCTTGTAAACCAGAAATAATATCCATTGCACTGGCATGGTCAATTCCAGGATCAAGACCGCATTCATTTAAAAAAAACAGTTCTTTTTTAAAATTTCAGGCTCAAGTTTACGCATCTCATCACTTGTATAACTTGCGGTAGCCATGTGAATACCCTCTGATACAGCTGTTTGGGCCACTTTTGTATGCCAATTGGGAGGTAATAAGGAAATTACAAGATGAACGTTTGAAAAAATTGCATTCCATTCGGTTTCTGAATTTAAATCCACCTGAATCCATTCGGCAGTATACCGTTCTTTTAAAGCAAGGGTTTGCGAAGAAAAATGCTGATCGGCAATGCGTATTTGCCAATGCTGATGTTTTGACTGCTCAAGTAAATACGCTATAACATGATAGGCTGAACGTCCAGCACCCAAAATTAAAATACGAATCATATTTAAAAATCAACCTTAATATAAAATAATGGTAAAAAGCCCAGTTGATAATTTTCAGTGTAAGGTTTTTCAGAATTTAAATTTTTAAAATCCGGAGAATAACTTAATGCCAAAATATTGCGGGTATTTAACACGTTGATAAAATCAAGTGCAAGTTCAGTGCCATATTTAGCCGAATTCCATTTAAATGTAAAACGTAAATCCAAACGTTGATAATTGGGAAATTGTAAATTGTTTACATGTGCATTTATAGGCACAATATCCATTTGGGCATTACTAGCAGCCGTATCAATTTTTGAATACCGCTTACCACCCGCATAAGTAAACTTAGAACTTATGCCTAAAACTTTATCGTTTTGCGCGTTTAAAGGATACTCAAAACCTGCCAATACGTTCGAACTAAAATTACCATTAAAATCAGTGTTAAATACTTTATTGTTGCTAGCCTTGTATTTGCTATCATATAAAGTAAGATTTACCAGTGTAAATACATGTTTTGAAAACCGTTTTTCTAATGTAAATTCAGCTCCATAGTTTTGTCCGGTACCAGTATTTTGCATGGTATAAAAAGGAAAAAATCTACTAAAGGTTGCGCCACGGTTAATTGCAGAAACTGCAGAAGGTATGGTATAAACGGGTATATCAAATAAATACTGCATGTATAATTCTGTACGCAAACTCCAATTGGTATTTAATTGAAACAGATGTGAAAGCACTATATGATGCGCGCGGCTTAAACCCAGATTTTTATTTAATAAGGCGCTTTCATTATTAAATACTCTGTTATTTGAAATAACATTAGTATCAGGCACCGTAAAATATAAATAGGTTGACTGAAATTGACTGTGCAAGCCGTACGATAGTCCAAGCTGATGTTTGGCATGAGGTTGGAATCGAACTTGTAGTCGGGGTTCAAGCGCTGTTGACGCTGTATTTAAATTGGACCATAGCGCATGTAAGCCCGATTGAAATTGCCATTGTTCTGAAATTTGCCATTGATATGTAACATAGGGTTGGATGGTATAAAAATGGGCTTGCGAACGTAAACGGTATATAAAGGCCCGATTTGAAATTTCAGCAACACTCGTATCAAAAACAGTAAATCGTTTTACACTGTCTTTATAATTAATATCGTTGCGGTGCATGTAGAAACCCGATCGTATCGCATGTTTTGAATTAAATTTATGCCGAATGTACCATGACAGCGAAGTTTTTAAGTCTTCAAACCGAAAACCCATAATGGGCGGACTTCCGGGTTTAGGAACAAAATTAGTATCTCGAATTATTAACTGGTGGTGTGCATCTACCCCTTGGGCCGCAATTGCAATATTTGTTTTCATCAGCGTACGGGGGCCTAAATTGTATACGTGCCCTATTATACCTACTCCCATTTGAGTATTAAAAAATTGATTCCGATTTAAATCACCGTATAATTCTTTGGGCATGTGCTTCATGGTGTCAAAAATAAGTTCAATTGCACTGGCACCACCCAGTGCACTGAAACTAAAATGACCGGCCTTTTTTGTGGGCACCGAAATCCGTAAACCAAAATCTTGGTAATAGGGTACTGCCGATGTACCTATGGGTACTTTTAATTTGCTAAATAAAGCTAATGACGAATAGCGGTATGTTGCTAAATATGAAGCCCCGCTTTTGTTTAATGGCCCTTCAAGGGCAAGTTCGGTGCCTAAAAATCCAAACTGAAACGAACGTTCGTGTTTTTCCGTTGAGCCATTTCGAAATCGTAAATCAAAAACACCCCCCATGGCATTTCCAAATTCAGCCGGAAATGCACCGTTAAAAAAAGCACTGTTTGATAAGTATTTATTGTTTAAAATACTTTGCGGTCCGCCAGAAGTTCCTGCAACAGCAAAGTGATTCGGATTAGGGATATCCATATCATCTATTCTATACAGTACACCTGCTGGACTATTTCCCCTTACAACGATATCATTTCTTGAATCGTTTGTACCCTGAATTCCGGCATAGCTTTGCACCATTCGCGCAGGATCTTGCCGTGACGCTGCATAGCGCTCGGTTTCTTCAAGTCTAAAAGATTTACTGTTAAGCGCAGCCATTTGATCAGAAAGCTCTGTTTTTGAAATTACATTTACCTCTTCCATTTGAACGGTTCGTTCTTTAAGACTGATATTTAATTCGGTGGGCTTACCCGATGATATGGATATCTGAGAAGCTGTTTGCTGGTAATAACCAGGAAATGTAAAAACAACATCATGCCTACCAATGGGTATAGATTTTAATGAAAAATAACCGTTTTCGTTGGTTACAGTTTGTAATTTTTGAGATGCTGACTGAATACTTATAAATACACCCGGTAATCCAATACCACTGGCTTCATCACTAACTGTGCCCCGAAGTTCTTGTAAGGTTTGCGAAAATACTATAGGAGCTCCAAAAATAAATTGGAAAATAATAATGATGTATGTTTTCATATTAGGATTTATAGATAATCAAACGTTTACCGTTTTGAAGTCCTTTTTTACCAACATAATTCCAAGATTTTAATTTGGAAACCGATACGTTATATCGTTTAGCAATCATGGCCCATGTTTCTCCTCGTTTTACTACATGAAAAATTCGTGATTTAGATTTATGTTTAGTGGTTTTATTTGCATTTTGAGTAGATTCAATGGGAGCGTTAACATTAGCAGAATCTATACTGGATTTATTGGTTTGAAAAAAGGTATAAATTTCTGTTTCATTAGAAATAAATTGTGCTATTTTTTGGTTGGAAAGACAAAGCGGATGCCCCCCGTTTGGTATAATTTGTTTTCTGTATTGAGGATTAAAGTATTCAAGCTCTTCTACACTAACATCTAAAACTTGCGATAGCTGATCAAAAGTCATTTCTTGCTTAACCACTACCGTATCCACTTGCAGATAATTTTTTCGTGGCACAGAAGGATAAATACCGTGATCCGCTGCATGATTCATAATATAATTAGCAGCAATAAAAGCCGGAACATAACTTTGAGTTTCCTGAGGCAGATAGGGTCGGATTTCCCAATACGTTTTTTTTCCACCACTGCGGCGAATGGCCCTGCTGATAGTTCCAGGACCTGCATTATAGGCTGCAAGAACCATTTGCCAATCTTTAAAAATATCATATAAATATTTTAAATACTGAGCCGCCGCTACGGTAGATTTATAAGGGTCGCAGCGCTCATCGATATACGAATTAATGCGTAAACCCAGATGTTTACCGGTGGGGTACATAAATTGCCATAACCCTGTTGCCCCTACACGAGAGCGTGCGTAAGGAATAAGTGCGCTTTCAATTACAGCCAAATGTTTAAGTTCTACGGGTAACTGATACCGATCAAAAACTTCTTCAAACATGGGATAATACAATTGTGATATGCCCATCATTCGGCTTACAGCATCACGTTTACGGTAGGCATATAGATTTATAAAATTTTTAACATAATTATTGTATACCAAATCAAAAGGCGATTCTGCATCCAGTTTTGCTAAACGGCTGGTAAAAAGTGTTTCATCATCTTTCGTTATGGTATCAAATTCGGAAATTGTACGTGCATTTTTAGGCATGAGGGGTTTGGAAAACTCCAGCATGGCAATACGTTCGGAATATAAACTGTCCAATAAATCCGCAATGGGGTTAGAATTTGAAGGAATTTGAGAAAAACCTAGACACGAATAAAATAAAATACTTAATCCAACAAAATATCTAAAACAACGCGGCTCTTTCATATAATCAATAATATTAAAAAATATTTGCTATTAATTCAAATTTAGTTTTAACGTATCATTTCAATTATCCTTAATTTTACATTTATTAACCACACATTGTGAGTAATTTAAATTCTAAGTCTGAGTATCAACGTTCTATATGGATACATATAGTTTATTGCATTTTAATAGGTTTTTTGAGTTACCCGTTTTACATAGCCTACCAAGCGCATACTCCCGCCTTAATTTGGTTAGGTATTCCAATTTTGTTTTTGGTTATAGTATGGATTTGGATGATTATGAATCCGCTTGCAGAAATTCATGACCATTATATTGATTTTTTTATTGTTCCCTTTTATGCACCACGTATATATAAATTAGATGTAATACATCATACGTGTAAAACCCACAACCTTTGGATTACTTTTAAAGATTTTGAACAAAAACGCTATACGGTGTGCGCTTTTTCTAAACATTACAAAGCTTTTATTTCCGATTTTTTTAAGTCCGTTTAACAACGTCTTGTTCATAACACCCGGGTTAAAATGCATTTGTAACCAATAGTCTGGTCTTACATTTATAAAAAATAAAACTATGGTAGTATTACTTGCAAATTCAAAAGAAATTCAAATGCCTTTGTGGGATATGATTACAAGAGGTGGACCTGTTATGATTCCATTATCCGTATTGTTTTTAATTAGTATTTATATATGTATTGAACGGTTATGGGCTTTTAAAAAAGCTAATGAAGTTCAAAAGCGTTTTATGGAGGCCACACAACGCTATTTAGAAAAATCAGAAAAAAACATGGCTCTTATGAGTTTTTGTAAGGGATTAAACGGACCTCAAAGCGCTATGATAGACCAGGGTATAAAACGCATGGGGCTATCTACCGCTGAAATGCGCGAGGCCATGAATCAAAGAGCCTTGTTGGAATTAGAAAAATTAGAACGTCATTTGTCAGTACTCAATATTACGGGCCGTATAGCCCCGATGTTTGGTTTTATTGGTACAATTATTGGGGTTATTACTATTTTTTATGATATTTCATTGGCAAAAACAGTAGAAATAGAAATTATTTCAAAAGGTTTGTATCAAAAAATGATTACTTCTGCCGGAGGTTTAGTGGTAGGGGTGTTTGCTTTTATTTGTTACCACATTTTAACAGCACGTGTTGACCGGATGGAACAGCGGCTTCATGAAGCCCAAGAAGAATTTTTAGATTTACAATCCCATCAAAGCACATGAGATCTAAACGAAAACACCGAGAATCCGAGGTAAGTACAGACTCTCTGAACGATATCATGTTTTTTTTACTCTTATTTTTTTTAATACTGTCTACTATGGTAAGTCCTAATGCCATTAAAGTTAATTTACCAAAAGCTACACCAAATGTTACTGTTGAAAATGAAAAAAAACCAATTCACCTGGCTGTAACTAAAGACCGTAATTATTTTTTAAATAATACTCCCATTAACAAAACCGAACTTAAAACAAAACTCGAAGCCCTTACTCAAAAAAATACAAACCCCACGGTGTTAATGCATTTGGATAAAGAATTATCCATACAAGATGAAATTGATATTATGACCATTTGTTACGAACTTAAATGTAAAACGGTTTTAGCTACTGCAGCTACACAACACTAATGTCTTCGGTTCAAATATACAGCACTAATAAACAACGTGTTTATGCACTTATTATCACGTTGCTATTGGGCGCACTGTTTTTACTGTTACTATTTTGGATAAAAATTATCACGCCTGATCCCCCCTTTCCAGAGTCCGAATCGGGCGGGGGTCAAGAATTAGCTTTGGGTATAGCAGATTTGGGTAATGATAATGTGGATTTTTCAGCAATGGGGGCTGTTACTGATGTTGTTACAGCATCAAATTCAGAAGCAATTGATGAGTTATTGAGTGATCCGGTTGGTATTGAAATTTCTAAAGATAAAGCCAAAACCAAAACAAGTTCCAAATCAGAAACCCCACTATTACCTAAACATCAAAAGGTTATTATAATTCCCGAAACTGCTCCAATAGCAGAAACTACGCCCATCAGTGAAGCAGAACGTATTTTAAAACAATCGCAGGAAGCCAAAGCACATCGTGGCGGTGGAATAGGTTCTACCACCGAGGCGGGACAAGCCGGGTCAGCCGATGGCAATCCCTTTGCTCATGGTAGTGGTGGAACTGGAAACGGAACTGGCGGAGGCAACGGAAATGAAAGTGGTTCACATTCAGGAAAAGGAAATTCAGGTGCAGGTAATTTTAGCTTTAATTTAAAAGGACGCAGTATTTTAGTACCACCCAAATTACCAAGCGATTTAAAAGAAGAAGGTAAAGTTGTAGTTGAAATTACAGTTGATGCAGAAGGCAATGTAATTGAAGCCAATCCTAATGGCCGGGGTACAAGTACTGCTAGTGCAGTGTTAAAGGCTAAAGCCAAGCAAGCGGCATTACGCACGCGTTTTAATGTTGAAGGAAAGTATCAAGAACAACACGGCACTTTAATTTTTGTATTTTCTTTTGATTAATTTTTTTATTTAAAGTTTGATAACGCGCTGATATTTTAATAAGACATGTTATCCTATACTGAAACATTAGCGTATTTATTTAGCAAACTCCCCATGTTTCAACGCTTGGGACCTGCGGCCTATAAAGCCGATTTAACCAATACTTTAAAATTATGTAAATATTTAAAAAATCCTGAAAACGATTTAAAATGCATTCATATAGCAGGAACAAATGGCAAGGGTTCTAGCAGTCATATGTTAGCTGCCATTTTACAATCCTGTGGCTATAAAACGGGTTTATATACGTCACCGCACCTACTCGATTTTACAGAGCGCATTAAAGTGAATGGAACCTGCATTGCCCCCGAATATATTACAACTTTTGTACACCGACATAAATCACAGTTTGACGCCATGGACCTCAGTTTTTTTGAATGGACCGTTGGCCTTGCATTTCAGTATTTTAAAGATCAAAAAGTAGATATTGCAATTATTGAAACCGGTTTAGGCGGACGTTTAGATTCCACCAATGTTATACATCCGATAATTTCGTTAATTACCAATATTGGGTACGATCATCAGGCCCTGCTGGGTAATACCTTAGCACAAATTGCGCAAGAAAAAGCAGGTATTATTAAAACCCGATGCCCTGTTGTAATTAGTAGTTTTCAAGAAGAAGTCGCTGAAATTTTTATAAAAACAGCTGCTGCACAACAGGCTCCATTATTTTTTGCTTCAAAAGAATGGAAAATTACATCGCATTTAAATGAAAGCCAAGTACAACACATAAAAGCATATCATGTTTTCACTAAAAAGGAAATCTCAATTCCTATGGATCTTTGCGGACAATATCAATTATATAATCTCCCTGGCGTTTTAAAAACATGTGATGTGTTATGCGAAATGGGGTACCCTATTTCTGAATCAAAAATTATTAAATCGCTTAGCCGGGTTCAACAGCTTACAGGTTTTATGGGACGTTGGCAATGCATTTCAAACAAACCGTTAACAATTGCCGATACAGCCCATAATAGCGATGGTATAAAGCAGATAATAAAACAATTACAACATCTAAACCCTTCCAAAGTCCATATGGTATTTGGAATGGTACGTGATAAATCCATTGAACCGGTGCTGAACCTTTTGCCTGTAAATTATCAATATTATTTTGTATGTCCTGATTTACCGCGAGGTTTACCAGCTAACGATTTGGCTGAAACCGCTGCCAATTTTAACTTAAATGGCACTGTCTACGCATCTGTTTGGGAGGGCTATATGGCTGCTAAAAATGCAGCAAATGACTCAGATTTAATTTACATTGGGGGCAGTACCTTTGTAGTTGCAGATTTTTTAAAACAATATAATTTATGAAATCCAAACTGATGATTTTTTTGCAAGCCTTTTTTTTAATTGCCTTGCTGGTTAATCCTATTTTATATTTATTTGTTTACAACTACAGTAAAAATGTATTTTTTGTAGTATCTGCCATTGCTGCCGTATGCTATACAGCAAGCTGGATACAAAACATAGCGATTTTAAAAAAACAGACCTATACTACTAGTTTTTCATATTTACCTAACCGAATTTGGGTTCGATTTTGCATAACCTTGTGCCTTCTTATTTTATGCAGTACGTTTATGTTATGGAGTTTAAGCCGATTGGAGGCTATGGCCTATACCGGATATATTTTTTGTGCTATTTTAAGTGTGCAACTGGTTTATAAATTAACTGCTACTATTTTTAGTATTGCATTTAAAGATGGCTATATTTTATTATTTCAAGACTATATAAAACGGATTCACGCCTCTGAAATTAAACATATTATAATGCGACACAATGCCTATTACATTGTATATCAAAACACAAGTTTATACATTTCAACATCGTATACTAAAAAGCCTGAATCTTTAAAGGCTGCATTGCAAGAATGGATTAAATTAAACAACCTTATTTTAAAAACAGATTACCTTAGGGGTAAAAAAAATATTTCAGTAGTTTGTTAATTAATAAAGTGAATTTTTTGACTTTGTAGTGTGTTGGTGTGAGTATAGGTAATGGATATGAATAAAATTTTAAAATCATACCCTATTCATTTTACAATAAGTTTTTATTACAGTTTATATATTTTATTTATTTGACACCAATAAGTAATGGTTTGCTCACGTAAGAAATAACATTGACCTTAAAATTTGAAATCAACCTTATAATGTATTATAACCATGGCTTTTTACCTATCATAAACGCATTAGCTTCTAAATATTCACTAAAACACTCCTCAGCGTCAAAAGAACTTTCCGAAATAACTAATGTATATTGATCAGTAATGTCGATATTATAAAATAGTTGGCCCGTATGAATTGATTTGTTATAATAATTTGTGTCGAAAGACTTGTATTTTTTAATTACTTCATCAGTACACTTTGAATAAGCAGTTTTAATTGTTTTAATAACCTCATCTAAATTAGTGCCATACTGATTCCAATCTATAGCACTTAAATTATAAGTTGATAAACTACTTCCTTTTAATCGCTCCTTTCCGAAAGTAATGCTATCCACTATGTCCCATGCTAAAAAATTCCTAATATCATCCAAGGAATTTGTATTAAAAGTGTAAGGATTTGGAATATCTTCATCATTACGCCATAATGAGTAATACATAAAATTGATTTTAATTATTAATCTAATTCAATTTCAACTCCTAATTAAAGATAGGTAATTTGGTAATTTACCGATACTAAACATAATAAACATGCTTTATTGTAAGTGTATCAACACACTATAATAAGAATCATTTTTGAAGGTACAAATAAGGTACACTCTATATATAATATAAAGGTCTGAATGGGGTTTGAGCAAACAGTGTGTTTAATGTTTGGCGCTTTTTACTTTTATTAAAACACCTTGTTTCAATTTTAAATTACAATCAAAAGGGTCTCAAAAATTTAGGGGTTCTTTAAATTATATTTGTGCACAATAAATTTAAAATTTACAAAATACAACTTAAAGTAAATTTTATAACTAATTAATAATCAGTTAAATATGGTAGCGGAAACGGGAG
>RFNG01000104.1 GCA_009927275.1 Sphingobacteriia bacterium
CTAACTAGCTTATAGGCGCTATAAACCTTCCCCAAGCACACCAATTTGGGTGTATAAGCGCAGGTTTATGGCGCATAGCTAAAATATAAATAATTTCTAAAAATCCCTATCGCGTATTTATCTTGTTATCATACCAAATTTTAGCTTTTAAAATTCCAATTTGGCTTAATGAATCGGTGATTTCACCTTTCATTACCATTTCAAAAGCATCGTTTAAATGTACTTTTTTAATATCAAGTAATTCAGTTTCTTCAGGCTCTGCTGTCCCGTATTCAAGGGTATGTGCCAGGTATAAAATTCCTAGTTCATCGCAAACCGAGTTACTTGTATGCAATCGGCTTAGTTCTGTCCAGCTATGTGCAATTAATCCGGTTTCTTCTTTAAGTTCTCGTTTTGCGGATGTTAATGGGTCTTGGTGCAAAGGACCTCCACCTTCAGGTATTTCCCAGCTATAGGCATCCAATGGAAATCGCCACTGTCCTACAAGCCAAGTAAAACCATTTGTGTCAAGGGGTATTATGCCTATGGCAAGGTTTTTAAAAGAAACTGTACCATAAATGCCAGGCTTGCCGGATGGATTAATAACATTAAATTCATTTACCTCAATCCAGGCGTTTTTATATTTTTTTTCAGTGCTTTTAACAACCCATGGATTTTTTGTCATAATAATCGCAAATGTACCATTTCGTTAACACACGGATAAAGTGTATTATTTTTATTTAGAATGATTATAAATAAATAATCTGTTAAAAAAAATAAATAAAAAGCAGTGCTTATGTGCTTAGTTGTTCTAAATTTGCGTCCGATAATTACAACATGTTCTTGTACTCGTTAATCGAAATCAAACGGTTCTACACAATCTCAATTCCTTATGAAACAAGCTGTTAAAGGATTTTTACCTCCTGTTGGCAAATCATTTGCCTTTATACTGATATGCCTGGCATGGGTATCGGTAAGTAAGGCTCAGGATGGCGCCAAGCTTTTCAAACAAAACTGTGCCGTATGTCACGCTGCGCATACAGATCAGAAACTTACGGGTCCTGGACTCAAAGGTATATTTGATAGAGCTCCAAAGGGCGATTGGCTCAAGCGATGGATTATTAATAATGAAAAACTTATTAAATCTGGCGATGCCTATGCCTCTAAAATTTACAATGAAAACGGAAAAGCCGCTATGACTGTTTTTGAAGGTCAGTTAACGGATAAAGATGTAGATGCCATTTTAGATTATATAAAAAACCCTCCTGTTGATAATGCTGTAGCTGCCGGATCTAAAACACCACTTGAAGTTGATCCGGTTATAACAGAGGATGGTATTGACCCGCTCTATTTAATTCTTGCAATTGTAATTGTACTGGCTATTTTACTTGTAATATTTCGTAGTATACGCATTGCATTGCATAACTCAGCACAATTGGCCGAGGGCAAATCACCTATGCCCGATATGACCTTGTGGCAGGAATCTAAATTATGGATGCAAAAAAACAGACGCTTGGTAGGTGTATGCTGTATAGTGTTAGGATTTATGGGAATGAAAAGTTGTTGGGATGCTTGCTACAATATTGGTGTGTATTACGATTGGAAAACCCAAAAGGGCTATAAGCCGGAGCAGCCAATAAAATTCTCACACAAATTACACGCAGGTGATCATGAAATTGCATGCCAGTATTGTCACAGTTCAGTTGAAAAATCAAAACACGCCGGTATTCCTTCTGTAAATATTTGTATGAATTGTCACAAGGGAATACAAAAAGGACCTCAATACGGGGAAACGGAAATTGCTAAAATTTATAAAGCCGCCGGCTTTGATCCCAAATCCGGAAAATACGATACTAAACTTCAAAAACCTTTAGAGTGGATCAAAGTACATAATTTACCTGACCATGTATATTTTAACCACTCCCAACATGTTGTTGTTGGTAAACAAGAATGTACCTCGTGTCATGGCAATTTAAAAGAAATGACTGTGGCCGAACAAAAAGCGCCTTTAACCATGAAATGGTGTATTGAATGTCATCGTAAAACGGAAGTAGCTATGGCGGATAATCCCTATTACGATCGTTTGCATAAAGCCCTAAAAGCAAAGTATGCAGGTCAGTATGATGTTAAGTTTACCGTTGATAAAATAGGTGGACTGGAATGTAGTAAGTGTCACTATTAATACTTAGAAGTTATGACTATGTCTAAAAAATATTGGAGAGGATTACCGGAACTCAATAACAGTAAGGAGTTTCAGGCACAACACCAAAATGAGTTTCCAGAGGCATTGCCTATGGATGAATTTTTAGCCTCTGAAAGCGCATCAAGCAGCAATACCTCACGACGTGATTTTTTAAAAATCATGGGCTTTTCTACAGCCGCTGTGGCATTAGCATCTTGCGAAACCCCGGTTAACAAGTCTATACCCTACGTGGTTAAACCAGAAGAAATTACGCCCGGTGTGGCTAATTTTTATGCCACTACATTTTATGATGGCTATGATTTTGCAAATATTCTTGTTAAAACCCGAGAAGCGCGCCCAATTAAAATTGAATCCAATACCAGTATTGATATACCTTTTTCAGCAACCAATGCGCGCATTCAGGCCTCAGTGTTAAGTTTATATGATGGCGCAAGGCTGCGTGGTCCAATGCAAAAAGGACAAGAAATAACTTGGACTGTTGCAGACCAATATGTTAAAAAAGCATTAGCACAACCTGGAGTTCGTTTGCTTACAGGAAGCATTATAAGTCCATCCATTAAACGCGCCATATCCGAACTAGTTCAAAATAATCCACAAGTTAAACATGTGGTTTATGACGCCGTTTCCTATTCCGCAATGTTGTCGGCAAATGCCACCATGTTTGGAGTGTCTGCATTACCAAATTATGATTTTTCAAAAGCTGAGTTTGTTATTGGAATTTCTTGTGATTTTTTAGGTAACTGGATATCGGGTAAAGATTTTGCCCGCCAGTATGCCCAATTGCGTAAAGTAAGTAAGGCGCATCCTAAAATGAGCCGACATATTCAAATTGAATCGGTAATGTCACTAACGGTGCTAATGCCGATTACCGTTATATGGCTAAACCAAGTGAAATGGCTCACGTAGTTGTTGCCCTTCACAATGCAATTGCTAAAATACTTGGTAAAGCAGAATTACCACACACGCCATCTATTTCTAATAAATCCTTATCTCAAGCCATTCAAAAGTATGCTAAAACCCTCACAGATCTTAAGGGTAAATCATTAATAGTGTGTGGTTTAAACGATACCGGTATGCAGTGCACCGTAAATGCCATAAACCAAATGCTTGATAATTACGGTTACACCATTGATATTAAAAACAATCCAGTTAAACTGTTTCAGGGTATTGATACAGATTTTATAAGCTTAGTTGAAGAAATAAAACAAGGTAAGGTAAATACCCTTATTACATACCAATGTAATCCAGTATACACAGCCCCACAGCACCTTGATTTTGCGGGGGCATTAAAAAAAGTAAATTACAAAATCAGTACAAGTTTATACAACGATGAAACAGCCATGAGTTGTGATCTTGTTTGTCCTGACCAACATTTTTTAGAATCTTGGGGTGATGCGCAGCCCAATGCAGTGGCCTATACACTTATTCAACCTTGCATAACACCTGTTTTTGCAAAACCTCGACATGAAGGAACGCGCCAGTTTTTAAGTTCCATTTTGGTTTGGAATTCCGCCGCAACAACGGATGCACGTGATTACATTAAATCTACCTATAACGCATTAAACCAAGAAATAGCCTTTGAACAGGCCTTGCATGATGGAGGACTTATTTTAAATCCGGCATTAAGTACTACTACTGAAAGCATTAAAACTGTCATTTTAAAAACTTCAAAAACTTCTGAAAAAGAGCCAACCGAATCGCTTTCATCCACTAACTGGCAGGATGTAGTGCCCATTACGTTAAATGCCTCAGCAAGTGGACTAGAATTAATAACATATCAAAAGGCAGGTATAGGTAATGGAAATCAAAGTAATAATCCTTGGCTAATGGAAATGCCTGATCCCATTTCAAAAGTTACCTGGGATAATTACATTACCATGAATCCTGACGATGTTAAAAAAATGGGATTACATGAAATGCTACGTCAAGATATTGATGGTAGTATAGTTACATTAACTTCTAATGGCAAATCTGTGGAAGTACCGGTTTATCCGCAGCCTGGTCAGGCTCCAGGATCTGTTGGATTAGCCTTGGGTTACGGACGCAAAGCAGAATCGCTTAAAGTTGCTTTTGGAGTTGGTGTAAATGCATTTGCATTTCAAACCCAAACGGGAACAACCATTCAAAACTGGACTTCCGGCGTAACCATTAAAGATACTGGTAAAACCCATGCTTTTGCAGCTACTCAGATTCAACACACCATAATGGGACGCGAAGAGTATTTATTACGCGAAGTATCTCTAAATGAATTTAAAACCAAAGAAAAGTCAGAATGGAATCCTGCTGTGGAAATTACGGTACACGGAGGAGGTAAAAAACATGTAAGTGAAGTTGATTTATGGGCTGCTCATCCCCGTCCAGGACATAAATGGGGTTTAAGTATTGACATGAATTTATGTATTGGTTGTTCAGCTTGTGTTATAGCCTGTACTGCAGAAAATAACGTTGCTGTAGTTGGTAAAAGCGAAGTTCGAAAAACACGCGATATGCAGTGGTTGCGCATTGATCGCTATTACAGCTCTGATATGAATACCGAAAAAGGTAAAACACAGGGCTTAGGGTCAAAGCAGATGTATATAGAGATGGAAAATCCATCTTCTAACCCCAAGGTTACCTTTCAACCTATGATGTGTCAACATTGTAATCATGCCCCCTGCGAAACAGTATGTCCGGTGTTAGCAACATCACACAGTACGGAGGGCTTAAACATGATGACTTATAACCGTTGTATTGGTACCGCTACTGTGCAAACAACTGTCCATTTAAAGTTAGACGATTTAACTGGTTCAATTATATTGGAAATTCTGATTTTGCAGAATTTAATCCTGCTCAACAAGAGTTAGGTCGTATGGTGTTAAATCCAGATGTAGTAGTGCGGGGCAGAGGGGTTATGGAAAAGTGCTCAATGTGCCAGCAACGATTACAAGCCGGAAAATTAGAAGCCAAAAAAGCAGGTACAGCCCTTAAGGATGGTGCTATACAAACAGCATGTCAGGGTGCTTGTCCAACACAGGCAATTGTATTTGGAGATTTAAATGATAAAGATTCACAAATCACAAAAGAACAAGCAGACGAACGTAGTTATTATTTGCTTGAAGATGTTGGGATAAAACCTTCAAATACCTACAAGGTTAAAGTGCGTAATCAAGATGAGCCCCTATTATCATCTCATACGCCCAAAGCCACAAATCATTCAAAAACTGAACACCATTCATAAATCCAACTGAACTATGCACGCAGAATCAGAAATTCGAATTCCCCTTATTTTAGGTAACAAAACGTACCGGCAAATATCCGATGATATTATTGCACCTATAGAGGGTAAAGCCGCTAAAACGTGGTACATTCTAACAACTATAAGTGCTGTCTGCTTTTTATGGGGAATAGGATGTTTAGCTTATACCATTGGTGTTGGTATTGGAAGTTGGGGTAGTAATAATGGTGTGGATTGGGCTTGGGACATTACCAACTTTGTATGGTGGATTGGTATTGGCCATGCCGGAACATTAATTTCGGCCGTATTATTGTTGTTTCGTCAAAAATGGCGTATGGCAATTAACCGCTCTGCTGAAGCTATGACGATATTTGCTGTATTATGTGCGGCAATATTTGTTACACTACACACCGGAAGACCTTGGCTTGATTACATGCTGTTTCCACTTCCCAATCAATTTGGTAGTTTGTGGCCTAATTTTAATTCACCACTCCTGTGGGACGTTTTTGCAGTTACTACATACGCAACCGTATCCATTGTGTTTTGGTATATTGGTTTAATTCCTGATTTTGGAATGATACGCGATCGTGTAATTAAACCATGGCAAAAGAAATTTTACGGCCTACTTTCTTTTGGTTGGGGCGGAAGCGCACGTCATTGGAGCCGTTTTGAAGAAGTTTCATTAGTACTTGCGGGTTTATCTACACCCCTCGTATTTTCTGTGCACTCCATTGTATCTTTTGACTTTGCCACGTCGGTTGTACCTGGCTGGCATACTACTATTTTCCCGCCCTACTTTGTTTCTGGTGCAGTATTTTCAGGTTTTGCCATGGTACTTACTTTAATGCTTGTGGTTCGTAAGGTCTATAAGTTAGAATCCTACCTTACCATAAAGCACATCGAATACATGAATATTGTAATTATTGTTACAGGCTCTATAGTTGGCGTGGCCTATCTTACAGAGCTTTTTGTAGCCTGGTATTCGGGCGTAGAATGGGAGCAATATGCATTTTTAAATCGTGCCACCGGACCTTTAGCATGGAGTTATTGGGCTATGATGACGTGTAATGTGATTTCGCCACAGTTATTTTGGTTTAAAAAAATTCGTACTTCGGTAGTTGCCACGTTTATACTTTCTATTGTGGTTAATATTGGTATGTGGTTTGAACGTTTTGTTATTATCGTTCCAACATTGTGTCGTACCTATTTGCCATCCACTTGGAATACCTATACCCCCAGTTTTATTGATATTGGAATTTTTGTTGGTACTATTGGCATGTTCTCAACGTTCTTTTTATTGTTTTCCAGATATTTTCCAGTTATTGCTCAGGCAGAATTAAAAACCATATTAAAATCATCTGGAGAAGCACAAAAAAAAGCTGCAGCATCTCATCATCATTAATTTTAAATACGTATGCGTAAAACAACAAAACATATTATACACGGGGTTTTCGGAGATGAAGAGCCGTTAATGGAAGCGTGTAAAAAACTTCGCGCACAGGGCATTCGCATTAAAGACGTGTATTCACCAATGCCCATTCACGGACTTGACAACCTTATTGGTTTACCCAGAACATGGATGGCTATTACAGCATTTATTTATGGTTTAACCGGTTTAGGTTTGGCCACACTTATGATGTGGTATATGATGATTCACGATTGGCCTAATGATATCGGTGGAAAACCTAATTGGGCCTATTTTTACAACATTCCTGCTTTTATTCCCATCTCCTTTGAAAGTACAGTATTTTGTGCCGCTCACGGAATGGCATTAACGTATCTATTGCGCTGTTGGCTGGTACCCGGTGCCAAGGCTAAAAATCCAGATCCACGAACCACAGATGATAAATTTTTAATACTTCTAGATATTGCAGATCATCAAGTAGCACAGGCCGAAGCAGTATTAAAGGCTTGTCATGCAGAGGAAATTAATCACAAAGGGACTTATGAAGTTGAGCCTAAATATACACTTGAAGAATCCTATCAATAACACGAATATGAAACGCAACCTCATTTATGTGCTCTTAGTAATAGCTGCCACAAGTGGTTTTACCAATTGCGGAAAAAAAGATCCCAACAGCCCGGGTATAGAATTTATGCCGGACATGTACCGTTCTCCATCCCTCGAATATTATAGTGTTCACACCATAGATGGTGACACGTTGTATAATGCCAAACATCCTGTTAAAGGAACTGTAGCACGGGGTTATATGCCCTATTTATATGGCGATTCTACAGCCGAATATGAACGTGCAGGTCTTAATTTAAAAAACCCCTTGGAGATGTCAAAACGCTCAGTTTATGAAGCCGAAGGTGAAGTGTTATACGGTAAATTTTGTATTCATTGCCATGGTGCAACAGGAGCTGGAGACGGAAAAGTGGCTGCTAAATTACCCGGTCCTCCGCCTGCATACAATGGCCCATTAAAAAATTTACCAGAAGGAAAAATATTCCACACATTAACGTATGGTAAGGGTACCATGGGATCTCATGCCAGTCAGTTAACGCAAGAGGAACGTTGGAAATTGGTTTGCTATGTTCAAAAATTACAAGGACCAAAAGATTCAACAAAAACCACAGAGAAAACTATTGCAGAATCCAAACCTTCTGAACCAAAAAAATAATCATATGAGCGCAGTGCCATCCAATACTACTTTTGTACTACCTTCTAAAGCAAAGGTATTTACATACATCTTAATGGCTATAGGAGTAGTTTCAATTATAGCTATGTTTTTAACCGATCATATTGAAGGCGATCACAGCTATCACCAAACCCGTGCCTGGAGTAATGTATTTTCAGGTGCGTTCTTTTTTATGGCACTTGCCTTAGCAGCAGCTTTTTTTCTGGGCTTACAATATGCTGCAGAAGCCGGATGGGCAACCAGCATTAAGCGTGTGATTGAATCTGTTACATTGTATTTGCCATGGGGTTTAAGTTTTATGTTATTACTCTTTATTTTAGGACAACTTGGAGTTCATCACATTTATCACTGGATGGCTGATGGAATTGCCGATCCGTCCAATCCGCATTACGATGAGATAATTGCTGGTAAAATAGGATATTTTGGCTGGTTTTGGTGGGTGCGTACAATATTATACATGATAGGTTGGTATTGGTTTACCATGAAGCTCCGAAAAAACTCCATAGAAGCCGATGCAATGGAATTAGACAAAGGCCATTCCTACCATTGGAAAAATGTAAAATTAGGTGCATGGTTTATGGTATTATTTGCTGTTACTTCATCAACATCATCTTGGGATTGGGTAATGAGTATTGATACCATTGGTTTTCTACACTTTTTGGATGGTACATTTTTGCCGGCATGTGGATTAGTGCATTAACAATGATTACGATGTTAATCATTTGGTTAAAACGTTTGGGGTATTTGGCTGAGGTTACTGAAAGCACCATACACGATATGGGTAAGTGGATGTTTGCAATATCCTTTTTGTGGACGTATTTATATTTTTCGCAATTCATGTTGATTTGGTATGCGGATATTCCTGAAGAGGTTGTGTATTTTCAAACCCGTTGGGAAAGTTATAAAGCCCTTATGTGGACCGTACTTTTAGTTAATTTTGCTTTTCCAATGGTTATGCTAATGAGTCGTGATGCCAAACGAAATTTCACGTTTTTAACATTTGTAGGTACCATTATTTTTATTGGACATTACCTGGATATAATAATGATTGTAATGCCGGGTACAGTTGGGCATCACTGGACAGGAATAAGCTGGATGGAAATAGGCACATTTTTATTCTTTCTGGGTTTATTTTTAAATGTCGTTCTACGTGCTTTAACCAAAGCACCATTAATGGTTAAAAACCACCCCTTTTTACAGGAAAGTTTACATCACTCAACCTAATTTTTTGCAAAAGAATAATTAAAATAAACTACAATGACTCTACTCGTAATTCTCGCCACACTACTTTTAATTGTTGCTGCGCATCAGTTATTCAGGGTAATCGAATTAAGTCGAAAACTCAGAAAAACTCAGGAATGGCAAATTTCAGATGCTGATAATAATTTAATGGGTAGGTTTTTGCTTGTGTTTTTAATTCTTTTTCTCGGATTCTTTTTTTGGCAGGTAGAGCGCTGGTTTGGCCGCTCACTTCCGCCTGCTGCATCAGAGCACGGTCAAAAAGTTGACTTACTATGGGATGCCAACATGTATTTAATAACATTTATTTTTATAGTTACCAATTGTTTTCTATTTTGGTTTGCATATAAATACCGCGGCAATTCAAAACAAAAAGCTGAGTTTTATCCGCATAATAACAAATTAGAAATGCTGTGGACGGTTGTTCCGGCAATAGCATTATCATTTATTATCATTTTTGGTTTAAAATACTGGAATGAAATCATGAAACTTCCAAAATCCGAAAAGCGCGTTGTTATAGAACTTTATGCCAAGCAGTTTGATTGGACAGCCAGATACCCCGGTAAAGACGGAAAATTAGGTGAAACGGATTTTCGTCAAATTTCAGGATCTAATGCAGTGGGAATGGATACTACGGATTTAAGTGGGAATGATGATATTCTTGTTAAAAACGAATTTCATATACCTGTTGGTCAAGAAATTGAATTGCGTATGCGTAGTCGCGATGTAATTCATAGCGCCTATTTACCTCATTTCAGAGCTCAGATGAATTGTGTACCAGGCATGATTACGTTTTTTAAATTTAAGCCTACCAAAACCACAGCGCAAATGCGAAACGATCCGTATGTTGTAGAGATGATGAAAAACATCAATGCGCAACGTGCAAAAAATAATAAAGAGGCGGTTGAATTTGACTACGTGTTATTATGTAATAAAATATGTGGTGCTTCGCATTATAATATGCAAATGAATCTTATTGTGGACACTGAAGCCGATTATAAAGCATGGCTTCAAAAACAAAAACCCGTTAAAACTGTTGCTTTAAAATAAGAACCTAAACCTATGTCAACACATACATCTCATCTAGAACAGGAACATGCGGTTCACACCGATCATGCACATGCACACGGTCACGATCACGATGATCATGAGGAATCTTTTGTGAGCAAATACATTTTTAGTATGGATCACAAGGTGATTTCCAGACAGTTTTTAATTACAGCTGTAATTATGGGTGTGGTAGCCATGGTTATGTCTATCATTTTTCGTATGCAATTGGCTTGGCCAGCTGAAAAATTTGGATTTATCAATGCGATGCTTGGTGATAAATGGGGTAAAGATGGCATTTTAGATCCTAATATGTACTTGGCTCTTGTTACTATACACGGTACTATAATGGTATTTTTTGTATTAACTGGTGGCTTAAGTGGTACCTTCAGTAATTTACTGATACCGTATCAAATTGGTGCTCGTGACATGGCATCCGGTTTCTTAAACATGCTTTCATATTGGTTCTTTTTAGTATCCAGTATTATTATGGTAAGTTCGCTGTTTATTTCTGATGGTCCTGCATCAGCCGGTTGGACGATTTACCCGCCACTTTCTGCATTACCCGAAGCTATACCGGGATCTAAACTTGGAATGACCTTATGGTTAATCTCAATGGCTATTTTTATTGTATCGTCATTATTGGGTAGTTTAAATTATATAATTACCGTAATTAACCTTAGAACAAAGGGTATGAAAATGACCCGATTACCGCTTACAATATGGGCTTTTTTAGTTACCGCAATTTTAGGCGTATTATCGTTTCCAGTGCTTTTATCATGCGCATTATTACTAATATTTGACCGTAGTTTTAATACGTCATTTTACCTTTCAGATATTTATATTGGCGGACGCCCTTTAGACAATGTAGGCGGTAGTCCGATTTTGTTTGAACACTTATTTTGGTTTTTAGGTCATCCCGAAGTTTATATTGTACTGCTTCCTGCTTTAGGGATAACCTCTGAAATCATATCAACAAGTTCGCGTAAACCTATATTTGGATACCGCGCTATGATTGGCTCTATTTTGGCCATTGGGTTTTTATCTTTTATTGTTTGGGGCCATCACATGTATCTTACAGGCATGAATCCCTTTTTAGGTTCCGTATTTGTTTTTACAACTCTTTTAATTGCTATTCCGTCTGCGGTTAAAGCTTTTAACTACATTACAACCATGTGGAAAGGAAATATACAATATACGCCTGCCATGTTGTTTTCTATAGGTTTGGTATCTTCCTTTATTACCGGTGGTGTAACTGGAATTATTTTAGCTGACTCAACCTTAGATATTAATGTTCATGATACTTATTTTGTTGTAGCCCACTTTCACATTGTAATGGGATTAAGCGCAATTTTTGGAATGTTTGCCGGTGTTTACCATTGGTTTCCAAAATTATTTTTGCGTATGATGAACAAAAAATTAGGCTACCTACATTTTTGGACAACTATCATTTCAGCCTACGGTGTATTTTTTCCAATGCACTTTTTAGGTTTGGCTGGTGTTCCAAGACGTTATTATACCAATAGTAATTTTCCCATGTTTGATAATCTCGTAGATATCAATGAGGTAGTAACAGTTTTTGCAATTATTGGTGCCTTGTCACAGGGTGTGTTTTTAATAAACTTCTTTTACAGTATGTTCCGTGGTGAAAAAGCGCCACAAAATCCTTGGAAATCCAATACATTAGAATGGACCACCCCTATGGCCCATTTGCATGGTAATTGGCCCGATGCTTTGCCTGAAGTACATCGTTGGGCATACGATTACAGCAAGCCTGGAAAAGATAAAGATTATGTTCCGCAAACCATACCCCTTTCTGAGGGTGAAGACGATGGTGGAGCGCATTAATTAAAACCCCGAAAGGGGTTTTTTTCTGTATGAAAAAACCAATTTTAAATATTTTAAATCGACCTGCCCAGTGGCATATGGTTGGCGATGGGTTTCGTGTTTATAATTATTTTCCCTCAGGCTACCAGATTGCCGAACACATGAATCCGTTTTTAATGTTAGACTTTAACCCACAGCATTCTTTTGCACCCAGCCAAACTCCCCGGGGCGTTGGCGTACATCCGCATAAGGGGTTTGAAACAGTAACAATAGCTTATCAGGGTGCAGTAGCGCATCATGATAGTGCTGGAAATTCAGGCATCATAGGTCCGGGTGAAGTTCAATGGATGACCGCAGGCTCTGGTGTATTACATAAAGAGTATCACGAACTTGAATTTTCAAAACTGGGTGGACCTTTTGAAATGATTCAGCTATGGGTTAATTTACCGCGTCAATATAAATCGGAACCACCATCCTATCAAACAATTTCACTTAATAACCGTTGCGTTTGGAATTCTAAAAATGGAGCCTCGCAAGTTCATGTAATTGCAGGACAATTTAAACATGTTAAATCAAACACACACACATATTCAGAAATGGATGTTTGGGATATGCAGATTTATAATGAATCGCTTGAATTTGTTGTACCAGATAATCGGCATAGTAGCTGCTTACTAATTAATGGTACTGCTGTAATAAACGAAAAGAACGCCAATGCGCATGATATGGTATTATTTGCGCATGATGGTAATACCGTTAAAATTTCTACCGAATCAAGCACCCGAATTTTATGGCTAAGCGCGCAGCCAATACTTGAACCGGTAGTGCAATATGGTCCTTTTGTTATGAATACAAAACAAGAAATTGTAGAAGCTATGGAACAATTTCATGCTGGCGCATTTGGAAGGCTAGAAGATTAGGCAAAAACCTCAGATTGTTTTTTTAAATTTAAAATAGCGTAGCGCATTCTGCCTAAAGCGGTATTAATAGATACCTGGGTGCGGTCGGCGATTTCTTTAAAACTCATATCATGTTGTACGCGCATAATTACCACTTCGCGTTGTTCGGGTGGTAATTTATGAATTCGTTGGCGTATATATTTTTTAAATGGCGCATATTCAACTGTGTTAAATTCAGCAGAATTTGATTTTAAATGATCTAATGGGCTTTGCTCATCACCCTCTGCATTACAGTATGATGAGGCAATTGGCAATCGTTTTTTACGTCTGAAATAATCAATAACTAAATTATGTGCAATTCGAATCATCCAAGGCAAAAACTTTCCCTCTTCCTGATATTGCCGGGTTTTAATATGCGTAATTACTTTTAATACAGTATCCTGATAAATATCTTCTGATAAGGCATGTTGTCGTGTTAATTGTATAATATGACCAAAAACAGCAGCCTTGTGCCGAGTTATTAAAATTTCCAGTGCTTGGTTATTTCCACTGTAATAAAGTGATACGAGGGATTGATCGTTGAGTTGTATAGGTGACATATTTAGCAGACTTTAAGGTTATAAAATCAAGCGTAAATGTGTTCTCTATAGGCGATTATTGTTATTTGCAAATATCTAACTTATTTTTTAGGATTCAAAATCTTTATAAAAATTAATTATCTGAAAATCAGATAATTAAAAAAGGGTAAGCTACTTTCATCGCACCGCTCAACCGCCTACCCTTGCTTTGTTCCCAACCTGGGGGATTTGGCAGGAGCTGGTCGTGAAAGACTTACCCCACACAAACTTAATGAAATATTTAATACCGCTTTACTAAATATTCAGAATAAGCGCATTTATGATTTTTTCGGACATCTATTATGTGCATTTGAGTATATTTAAAGTTTAAACATCATTTGTTGTATAAATCAGATGCATTTGTCCATAATTATACCATTATTTAATGAGTCTGAATCGCTACCGGAATTATGTTCGTGGATACATAGGGTAGTGGAAAGCCAACATTTAAACTATGAGATTTGGTTAATAGACGATGGCAGTACAGATGACTCATGGCACGTGATACAGAATTTAAAAGACCAATACCCACACATAAAGGCGCTTCGGTTTAGACGAAATTATGGTAAATCGGCCGCTCTGCAAACTGCCTTTGAAAGAGTGCAGGGTAAGGTTGTTATTACCATGGATGCTGATTTGCAGGACAGTCCAGATGAAATCCCGGCCTTATATTCTAAAATAGCACAGGATGGGTTTGATTTGGTTAGTGGATGGAAGCAAAACCGAAAAGACTCACTGTTTTTAAAAAATATTCCTTCAAAATTTTATAATCGTATTACGGGCTGGATTAGTGGCATTAAATTGCATGATATGAATTGCGGATTAAAAGCCTATTCAAATGATGTTGTTAAGAGTATTGAAGTGTATGGTGAAATGCACCGTTTTATACCTGTTATGGTTAAAGCTGCAGGATTTAAAAAAATAACAGAACAGCCTGTTTCGCATCAAGCCCGTAAGTATGGTGTAAGTAAATTTGGATGGAATAGATTTGTAAATGGTTTTTTAGACTTGCTTACAATTTGTTTTATGACCCGTTTTGCAAAACGGCCAATGCATTTATTTGGAGTTTACGGTTTGCTGATGTTTGTTGCAGGATTTGCATTAACGCTGTATTTAGGTGCTTTTAAATTATACTGTTCATGGAATCATATCATAGCACGAAAACTAACCGACCGTCCCTCATTTTATATAGCTTTAACTACAATATTATTAGGTACAATTTTTTTTCTTGCCGGGTTTATAGGGGAGCTTATTCAGCGAAACAGCCCATTGCGTAATACCTACGCCATCGCTGAAGAATTAAAATAATTTTGTTATCTTTATTGATATAAATTATGAAGCAGCTTATACAAATTTCAATGTTTCTTTGTGTTTCAAACTTTGCGTTTTCACAAAGTATTTTAATGTCTAATTCATTTTCTACCAGTTTAAGTACGTTTACAGCCGCTAACGGATCTTCAGGTAATTGGGTATGGTCAAACAGTTGCGCCCAAAGCACTGCCATTGGACATTCGGGTCCTGGGCATGCCATGTATCAAGGCTCGGGATGCCAGTTTGGAAATGGTGGTAACACGGTAAGTGGCGATTTAATTACACCATCAGTTGCATTGCCTCCTTTGGGTGGCACTTTAACATTTAATTATTTTATAGCCAACGAGTGTATTTCGGGAAGTTGTTTTTATGATGTTTTGAGTGTACAAATTTCAACCAATAATGGCGTATCATATACCACTATTATAAATTCTGATGCCTCACCGGGTGGAATGGTTAATACCTCAACATGGACAGCAGTGAGTTATAATTTATCCAGTTATGGAAACCAATCGGTTAAATTTAAATTTAATTTTAATTCAGGTGATGGAATTGCAAATGCCTATGATGGTATTTATGTAGATGATGTGAATGTACTCGGTGCATGTAGTATTAGCATTCAGGCAGTTTCGGGAGGTAATACGATTTCGCCCCAGCTTTGTGCGGGTTCGAGTTTAACTTTAACCACAAATGCTATAAGTAATTTCAGCTGGAGTAATGGTGCAACCACCTCATCAATTATAGTTAGTCCGGCTGCTAATACAATTTATAGCCTAACAGCAACCAGTCCGTCAAATTGCACTGCATCATCAGCCATTTCGGTAACGGTAAGTCCTGGTATTCCTACTTTGGCGATAAATGCCAGTACCAATTCTATATGTTTAGGTAAAACCGTTACATTAACTGCTTCCGGTGCTAATTCATATTCTTGGACAGGCGGTGTAATTAACGGCAGTACCGTGGCACCTCAAACTACTACCACATATGTGGTAAGCGGTCAAAATGGTTGCGGTACATCTACTGCTGCTGTTACCATTTCAGTGGCTCCGCTACAGGTTATGCTTATAGCCAATCCTACATTAGTTTGTGCAGGCTCACCGGCTACAATTAACATTGCAGCGGCAGCTACAAGTTTTACGCTTAACCCGCTTAATTTAACCAGCCAAACTGGATCATTTGTAGTAACCCCAACCGTAAATACTATATACACTATTACGGCTTCGGATGGAACTTGTGCTGGAGTTGCTAGTATTAGTCTTTCAACTAAACCAATTCCAACTGTAAATATTGTTTCTTCATCAACGGTTTCGTGTGTGGGTGCACCCATTACCATGACCGCCAGCGGCGGCATTTCATACACCTGGAACCCTGGTAATTTAACAACGCCTGCGGTAACTGTATCGCCAGCCGGTCCTACTTTATACTCGGTGGTGGCTTCTAATTCAGTTGGTTGTATCGCAACAGCAAATCAAGTGGTGCTAACCAGTCCCAGTCCAACAGTTACAGCATCATCCAGTAGCAGTCTTGTGTGTTCGGGTTCCACGGTAACCTTAACGGCAAACGGTGCTAGCAGTTATTCATGGAATACCGGTGGGACTACTCCGGTTATAACACTTACGCCAACCCAATCTACTGTATACACCGTAACCGGAACTTTTAATACATGTACAGGCACTTCTACAGTTCAGGTTAATGTATTTAATCCTGCGCTATCCATATCAGGACCTACAGCAATTTGTTCGGGTTCATCCGCTTCATTAGTAGCCTCTGCTGCCGATTCATACACTTGGAGTAATGGTGCACCATTTTCAGGAATTAATGTATCACCAACTGTTACAACCCTTTATACCTTAACTACGTTAACTTCTACAGGATCTATAAGCTGTCCGGCCTCGGCTAGTTTTCAGCTTTTAGTAAATTCACTTCCCACCATAACGGCCATTGCATCTAAAACCTCGGTGTGCAGGGGGCAGTCGTATACGCTAACTGCCTCGGGTGCTTTAAGCTATTCATGGAACACCGGAGCAACCACGGCATCGATAGTTGCAAGCTCTACCGCTGTAGCAAATGTAAATTATACCGTTTCAGGTACAGATGCTAACGGTTGTTCAAATACAACGTTTATTGTTATTAAAGTAAACAGTTGCATTGGTGTAAATGAGTTACAGGGTGAAAGTCAGTTTTCTTTATTTCCCAATCCTTCAAAAGGAAGGTTTATAATTAAATCGTCTCAATCGCAGGTGTTTATATTTACAAACGAATTGGGTCAATGTGTTCGTACAGTATACATCCAGCCACATGAATCTGAGCTGGAATTGCAGTTACCCGCTGGGATTTATAATATTTCAAATGCTGCCGGCATACATTTAGATAAGTTGATTATAATTCCATAAATATTATGTAAACTTTTGCCGGTAATATGAAATTGTTTAGCCATTGCTTTTTTACCGCCTGTGTATTTTGGTTTTTTTGCAGCAAGGGTTTTGCACAGTTAAATGGAGTTTACACCATACCCGGAAATTTTCCATCTCTTGCTGCTGTAATTTCAACACTTAATACTCAGGGAATATCGGGTTCGGTAACTTTAAATATTGCAAGTGGGTACACTGAAACTGTTAGCAATGGCGGGTATACTATTTATCCTATACCCGGTGCCTCGTTTTTAAATACTGTTACGTTTAAAGCACAGGGTGCAGGCGCAGCACCGTTATTTGTAGCTGGCACGGGCTCAGCCGTACCATCATCCAATGCGCAGGATGGCATTATAAAATTAATAGGTGCCGATTATATAACTTTTGACGGATTAGAATTTACAGATTTAAATACTACCAATCCCCAAACAATGGAATTTGGCATTGGTTTTTTTAAATTAAGTACTACGGATGGTTGTCAAAGTAACACGGTAAAAAACTGTACCATAACACTCAATCGAATTAATAATGCAAATGCGGCAGGTATTGTTTATCCCGGTAGCCGTGGAATAGAGTTGGTAAATGCTCAAAGCGGTGCGCATTTATCAGCTATGACGGTTTTAGCTGCTTCAGGATCTAATTCAAATAACAGGTTTTACAACAATACAATTCAAAATTGCAATATTGGTATTACTTGTATAGGATTTGCAGCACTTTCACCTTATAACTTGGCAGATTTTGGAAATGACGTTGGCGGCACGTTAAGTGCTAATGGTAATCACATTTTAAATTTCGGCGGTGCCAGTGGAGCAACAAATGCTTCGTATGGTATAATAGCTATAAATCAGTATAATTTTAATGCTTCAAATAACCGTATAAATAACAATACGGGCTTGGGTTTTAACCATCCCGTTTCATTACGTGGTATATATTTAAGCGGTGCCACTAATGCCAATGTTACCGTATCTAATAATACTTTAACCCTTGCATTTAACGGTGCATCAGGACAGGTTTCGGCTATTGAAAACAACTCAGGATTAACAGGTATTTCAAATTTGGTTCAAATTCAAAATAACTGTATTGAAAACTGCGTTAGTCCCTTAGCTGTTAATGCTACATTTTTAGGTATATACAATACTGCAAATTCTGCCAGTCTTAATATTAGTTTTAATCGAATACAAAATAACAGTACAGCCGGTTATGGTGGTAACACCTACCTCATAGTGAGTTCGGCTGGTGTATCATCATTGGTAACTATAGCTAATAATACGGTTGGATTTGCTTTTAATGGAGCAACGTCATTTACAGCAACGCATTACGGTATTTATAATAATGCAACAACGTCTACAGGTTCGGTTGTATTACAAAACAATATTTATAATGCCTTACAATATTCTGTAACTGCCTCGGGTCCAACATATCTATTTTTAAATTCTGGAATTCCGGCGCGGGTATTGATGTCTGGAAACCTAATAGATAATTTAAACATAAATTCATCTGGAACATTTGTAGGTTTTTATAATAATGCATCCACCCAAAGTCTATCTATAATACAGTCCAATACACTTGCTAATGTTAACTTTTCAAGCCCTCATGGTACGTTTTATGGATATCTGGGAAGCGGAAATGTTCCTGCAGGCTCAACACATTCCATAATACAAAATGTATTTAGTAATATAACTTCCACAATAGCAAGTGGTAATGCTGTTTATGTGTTGTATTCAAATGAAAATTCAGGAATTCCATATCCACTAAAAACAATTGCGTCAAATTCTATTTCAACTATTCAGTTTAATTCTAGTGCAGCCATGTACCCCATGCTTTTAAATTATTTAGGAGACGGAAATCAAAATACATCTTCGGTAATTCAGGCTAATACTATTAACAATATTCGTAATAATACTACAATTTATGGAATACAGGTTTCAGCAAACACTTCACCAGCATTTCCGGTTATGGTTTCAACAAATACCATTTCAGGTTTATATACCAATTTAAACGGTGCCTCAATTTTAGGCGCATACCTGCTTTCGGGTTCAGCAAGTGCTGGATTGCATTTTTTCAGAAATCGTATATTCGATTTAAATGTTAATGGAACAGCTTCTGCAGTATACGGATTATATACCGGTGCAACTTCAACCACCAATATTTACAATAATTTAATAAGTCAGTTATCAGCTACTGCGGCCTCTGGCTTAAATCGCATTAATGGAGTTTACGTAGCCGCCGGAAATGTAATTAATTTATGGTACAATTCAATATCACTTAGCGGAACCAGTTCAGGAATTAACTTTGGAACAAATGCCCTGTATGTAAATACCGCATCTAATGTGCAGCTTATTAATAATATTTTGGTTAATAACTGCATTCCAACAGGAACAGGTATAAGTTGTGCATACAGAAGATCCAATGCAAACTTGTCAACGTATCAGCTTAACTCTAATTCAAATTTATTTTATGCTGGTGTGCCTGCTGTAAATCGTATTTTGTATTCAGATGGAACTATTAATTTACAAAGTCTCGCAGCTACACAAAGCACTTTAAATCCGCGCGATTTACAGTCGGTTACTGAAAACCCCAATTTTATATCTGTTTTAGGAGCTAATGCTAATTTTTTAAATATTAATCCGCTTTTACCTACTCAAATTGAAAGTGGCGCAACCGCATTAGCACATGTTACTACCGATTGTATATTAACCTCCAGAAATCCAAGTTCGCCAGATATTGGGGCATGGGAAGGTAATTTTACGGCTTTAACAACTTGCAGCGGAACGCCTCTAGGCGGAACTGCTATTATAAGTAGTTCAATAGGATGCCCAAATGTGCAATTTTTATTAAATGTTACGGGTAACAGTTCGGGATCTGGAATTTCCTATCAATGGCAAAGTGCCAATTCTCCTTTGGGGCCCTGGAATTCAATTAATGGGGCTTTAAGTAGTTTTTTTACATCCAGTGTTAATGCCAGCACATATTTTAGATTAATGGTAAGTTGTGCCAATTCTTCAATAAGTGCATTTTCAAGTATCGTTTCATATAGCGTTAATAATCCCGGACCTTGCATTTGCAATGCGTATCAAAATTCTGCAGCTGCGCTCAATACCGACGAAGATATTTTAGAGGTGACTATTGCTAATTTAAGTGTTGTAAGTACATGTACAACAACAGCACCAGGTGCAGGTTCTATTCCTAATCAATACAGCAATTACGCTGGTACTGTTGGTGCTGCATCACTTATTGCAGGACAAAATTATAATTTTACGGTACAAGTTGGAACGTGTGGTGGCGCTTTTCCCAATGCTTTGGCATGTTATATTGATTTGAATCAAAACGGTATATTAAACGATCCGGGTGAACAGGTGTATTTAAGTCCAGCCTCTACAAATGGTCCGCATTTAGAAACCGGCACAATAACTATACCTGCAAATGCAACAACCGGTATAACACGAATGCGTTGGGTTTTAAATGAAACGCCAACACCAGCAGTAATTACAGCAACAGGCTCTTATGCGCTTGGTGAAACAGAAGATTATTGTGCTCAAATTTTAGCCCCATTATGCAGTGGAACCATCAGTTCGGGAATTTCTGCGCTTTCTAATACTTTGGGCTGTTCTAATGCATCATTTACTTTATCGGCATCAGGCCTTTCTACGCTTTCCGGAGTGGGTTTTCAGTGGTATAATGCCGCTTCAATAGCCGGGCCCTGGACTCCTGTTACGGGTGCTACAAATTCAGTGTTTACTGTTTTAACGGGTACAACAGGATATTATCAATTGGTTAGTACTTGTACAATATCAGCTTTCAGTGCAACAACGTCTCCAGTAAATTATTCATCGATAGCTGTCCCACTT
>RFNG01000116.1 GCA_009927275.1 Sphingobacteriia bacterium
AAATTAGGAGATGAAAAAACAGTAACAGCAAGTGTTTTAGTATCACTGCATAATCCGTTAAAACCAGTTACAGTGTATTGGGTAGAAATACTCGGTGACACTACAATTAAGCTACCGCTTGCACCGGTGTTCCATGAATAATTATTTGCACCGCTAACAATAATACTTACACTTGAACCTGAACAAAGGGTGTAATTGTTTACATTTAGTGTTGGTATATTTGTTACATATATTGTTGCAAGTATTGAACTTGTACAGGGACCAACACTACCACTTAAAGTAAAATTGCTTGTAATAGTAGGATTTGTAATTATACTTGAACTGTTAGAACCAGTATTCCAACTATAGGTATTTGCGCCGCCGGCACTTAACGTGGCATTAGATCCACTACAAATACTAGGAGAATTTACAGTTAAACTTGGACTTGGATTAACAGTAACCAAAACAGTTGATGTTCCTGTACATCCATTGGTACTACCCGAAAGGGTATAAACTGTACTCACGGTGGGCGAAATAATCTGTGTACTTCCGCTCAATGCTCCAGGATTCCACGTATAGCTTGCATTTGAGCTTGGTAACGGGCTAAAACGCTGCATATCAAATGATGCGGTCCAGCCTGCCGTGGCGTTTCTACCGGTAACCGCATAGGCTGATGTACCCAAATCATTTTCAATACCCATTGTATATGCAGTGGGTGTATACGTTTTACTGGCCGTATGAACTTCAATTACATTACTGGTTTCATACAATTGAATTTGAGTGGTAACAGGATAAAACGTAGGATTTAAACTGCTGGTATAGTGCGGAACAGCACTGTAAGTAACCAAAAGCACCCGATTTGGACTGGTTCCAACTGTTGTATAGGTAATTGAACCCCCGACCCCGGATTAATATCAGCCCATGTAGCAGCAATTAAATTATTGGGTACGCTGGCGTTTGGAATATTTTGTGCGCTTACCCCGCTATTTCCATTATTAGTAAATAAAATAAAGCCATTAGAACTAATATAAAATTGATTATAAGTATTACAAAAGAAAGTAAAGGGAAATCCTATAGAAAGTGATGTTGTAATGGCATCATCGGGTAATGTAACTGTATTTGCATTAACAGGACTTAATAATGAATAGGTTCCACTTGAAACCGAATAGGTGCCAGAACAATTATTGGTACCTGAAATGCTCACAGAGGAACCAGAACAAATATTGCCAGAGCTTATTGAAGCAGTAAGTATAGGGTTTGGTACAACACCTAAAAGTTTACTCGTTTGAACAGTACAATTATTAACTCCTGTTGCTTGAATAGTGTATGTAGTGGAATTATTTGGATTTAAAATGGCCGTTGAGCCATTTAATAAACCAGGAAGCCAGGTATAGGTATTTGCTCCATTAACCGACCAAGTTATTGAACTGCCCTGACAAATTGTACTTGTATTTGGACTGAGTGTTAAAGAAATTAAAGGAAATACATTTTGTACAAAGGTAGTAGTAAACCTACATCCTAAAGTATTTGTGCCGGTTATGCTGTATGTAGTAGAAACAGCGGGCGATGCAGTAATACTGTAATTAGTTGAGCCCCCCGGCATCCATGAATAAGTCAATTGAGGATTTGCACTTGCGGTTAGTATTACTGAAGAAGAAGGACAGGTAGTAGGTGTAGATGCACTGATGCTAAATGTTGGAAGCGGAAATACACTTACCGCAGGGCTTGCTACGATACTTCCGCTGCATCCACCTGCATTGGCAAACACCGTATAATTTACCGTTGCGGTTGGGCTTAATGTTACTAAATTCCCCATGGCACCTCCGGGCATCCAGGTATAATTTGGCGCAATGCCTCCTTGAACAAAACCTTGTATGGTTCCGCCTGCGCAAACGCTCGGTGTAATAGGATTACTGGTAAAAACTACATTTAGATTTAAGCTACCACTAATGGTTACTGTTACTAAAGTTGATGAACTGCAAGTTCCATTTGAACCGGTTACGGTATACGTTGTAGTAACACTGGGATTAACAATTGCTATACTTCCCGTTGCACCAGTACTCCAAGAATATGTATTAGCACCCGCAACTGTTAAAGTAGCATTACCCCCGCAAACGGTTTGGCTGGGTGCCGTTAGTGTAGGTGAATTTAATACGCTTACACTTGTAACGGTGTTTACAATACAGCTTCCATTTGAACCACTGAGTGTATAATTGGTACTTATAGTAGGGCTAACGATAATACTTGAAGCATTTGAACCACCAGTCCATGTGTAGGAAGTTGCACCAGATGCAAAAAGCGTGGCAGTACTACCCGAACAAATGCTTGCAGAGCTTACAGTTAGAGCAAAAGTACCGCTGTTTACAGTAAAATATTGATTGTTGTAATTATTTGCTAAATATGGATCCACGCCACCATTAGGTGCATATACACCAACATTATAGGTATGTGTTCCAATTCCTGACACTGCTACGCTTGGCATGGCAATACTTAATGAGGTATTGGGACTTACATTACCCATCCAGGCCATTGTTTGTGTATTAACGCCATCAATATTATAACTAAATGTTGCTGTGCTTAATGTGTTTGAGCCATAATTCATTAAGACCAGAGAGGGTGTAATAGATGAAATACAATTAAAACTTTGCGAATAGGAGGGACTGCTTATGTACAAAATTCCAATTTCGTTTTGCACTGTAGGTGTATTGCAAACACTGGAAGTAAGTAATGCTGCACGCATGGGTGAATTTGTCATAATTAATTGGGCACGTACTTTTTGGTCATTACTAAACATATACATACACAGGTCATTGGTATAATCCATATAATTCATGGTCATTTCACCTGTTGTATTTCCGGCACAAACTCCAACATTATAGGGAAAATTGGGACAGCCAAAATTATTGGTTTGTGCAGGTGGTGTATCATTACAATAGTCTGTTGCACAGGTGCCGTCTCCCCAAATATGCCGCAAACCCATCCAATGTCCAATTTCATGTGTGGCTGTTCGGCCTTTGTGATACGGCACATTAGTTACAGCTGTACCAATGCTGCCAAAGGCAGCGTTAAGCATAACAAGTCCGTCGGTTGTTGCAGAACCATAAGGTGGAGATAAGCCCAGCAAGCCTGAAGTTCCGGGGTTAGGAAAGGTGGCAAATCCTAATATCCCCCCGGAAATTCCGCATACCCACATATTTAAATAGCGGTTTGGGTCCCAAATACTATTGGGTTTGATGGTATTTGAAATGTAAGTGGTGGTATAGGGCGGAGCTGTCCATCCTTTGGCAACTCGATCAATGCGATTAATTCCGGGTTCAGCTAAAATACCACCGGTTGGATTAACTACGGCCAAACAAAAATTTATTTGAAATTTTCCCTGCGCAGGTTTAAACACATTTGGTATTAATGCGGTGTCTGCATTTAAACCTTTAAAATCATTATTTAAAATAGTAATTTGATCATAAATCTGTGCTGCATTTAAATTACCTCCCGTAGTAGCTGTAATGGAATTAACAGCTTCGTTATTATGAATTACATGCACAATTACAGGTATGTTAAATACCGATTGAATGTGGCCTGTGCTCAATTTTCCGGAGTTGTTTTGCATCCATTGTTGAAGTGCCAATTCAAAATTTAATGGCAATGTGGGTGTGGCACATCCACGGTTTTGTATGTTTTGTGATGTTATATACCCAAATAAAAAGCATAGCACTATCAAGAGTGTTTTTTTCATACGGTTATTTTAATATTATAGATTTAACTGAACCGAAGTATCAATTAAATTAGTCTTTAATGATTCTAAAAAAAATATTTTTCTGATCCTGTTTTAATTTTAGCAGATATATTCCTTTTGGCAGGCTTTGTAAATCTAAAACCGATAGGGTATTAAAATATACCATGGGTGGGCGTAAATTTTGACCTTGAATGCTATATAATTCAATGCTATTTAAATTAAGCGATTCAATTTTAAGCTGATCTATAACTGGATTAGGGTATATTCGAATATCTGAAAGGGCGGTTTTAAAAATATCAGTACATGGACTCATTTCAAAACTGTAATCAATTGTTGAAGTACAACCCAAATTAGAGCTTCCCAAAATTGAAATCGTGCCTGGGCTTGTTGGAGAAATAATATAGGTTGAACCTCCGGGTATGGCATTCCAAGAATACTGTTGGGCTCCTTGCGCCGTTATTGTGTGAGTTTCATCAATACAAATTAAAGAGGGGCCACTTACACTGATTTGTGGTAACGCTTCAACATAAACAAATACCGACACAGAAGACGTACATACCCCTCCATTTGTTCCAAATAATGTATATGTACCACTTACACTTGGATTAATAACAATTTGAGCGCCATTTTGGCCGCTACTCCAAGAATACGAGTTAGCACCACTGGCATTTAAGGTGGCAAAGCTACCAGAGCAGATACTGGGTGAATTACAACTTAAAGCCACAGGATAATTAAAAACAGAGACGGTTGTATTTGCACTGGCTTGACATCCATTGCTGAAAACTAAAACAGAATATTGTGTTGTAGTTGTAGGTGAAACAATTATAGAGGGGCTTTGAGCACCGGTATTCCAAGTATATTGTGAAGCACCGTTGGCAATTAACGTAGCCGAAGAACCAACGCAAATGGAAGCTGAATTAATGCTTACATTGAGGTTTCCGCTAGTCATGGTAAAATATTGATTACTAAAATTATTTATCATATAAGGGTCTGTGCCTCCGTTTGGCGCATAGACTCCAACGTTATAAATATGTTGTCCTAAGCCTGGTACAGCAACACTGGGCATATTTACACTAACACTGCTGTTTGGCGCTAACGCGCCAATCCAAGCAAAGGTTTGTGTATTTATTCCATTTATATTGTAGCTAAATGTTGCAGTACTGAGCGTGTTTGCTGCAAAGTTTTTTAAAACTACACTCGGACTAATGGATGGTGCACAGGGAATTGACTGCGAATAACTTGGATTACTGATATACAAAATGCCAATTTCATTTTGTGTGCTTGGCATATTACAAACTGTAGATGTAATTAAACTTGCGCGCATGGGTGAATTGGTCATAATTAGCTGGGCACGAACCTTTTGATCTTTTGTAAACATGTACATACATAAATCATTGGTATAATCCATAAAATTCATAGTCATTTCGCCGGTTGTATTGCCCGTGCATACACCTGTTTTATATGGAAACGTTGGACAATTATAATTGGCCTGTTGTGCAGGCGGTGTATCATTGCAAAAGTCACTGGCACAGGTGCCGTCGCCCCAAATGTGACGAAGTCCAATCCAGTGGCCAACTTCATGTGTGGCTGTACGGCCTTTGTGGTACGGTGCATTAGTTACAGCTGTTCCAATACTGCCAAAGGCTGTATTTAAAATTACAACACCATCTGTGGTAGTTGTTCCAAAGGGCGCACTTAAACCCTGTAAACCTGAACTTCCCGGATTTGGAAACGTGGCATATCCAAGAATACCACCAGACATGGCACAAACCCATATATTAAAATACCGGTTTGGATCCCAAATGCTCGCAGGTTTGATGGTATTTGTTACATAGGTTGTAGAATAGGGCGGAGCCGTCCAACCGGAGGTATTACGATTTATGCGATCAATACCAGGCTCTGCTAGTATTCCACCGGTTGGATTTACTACTGCCAAACAAAAATTAATTTGAAATTTACCATGTAAAGGTTTAAACACGTTAGGGATTAAATTGGTATCGGCATTTAATCCGTTAAAATCTTTATTTAAAATATTGATTTGATCTAAAATCTGGGCTGCATTTAAATTTCCGCCTGTAGTAGCATTAACAGTATTAACAGGTTCATTATTATGAATAATGTGTACAATAACAGGGATATTAAATACCGATTGTACAGTACCACCTCCTAATTTTTCTGTGTTTTTATTTTTCCATTGTTCAAGGAGCACTTCAAATTGTTGAGGTAAAACCTCTGTTGCGCACCGCGTAACAGGATTTTGCGCAAAAGCAAATTTTAAAAAAAATGTCACAATTAAAAGTGTAAGTGCAGATTTCATAATAGAGATTTTCAAATTAGAGATTAGATTTGTGTATGTATTTAATTGTTTTAGAATTTAAATTACCATTGGTATTTAATAACACAAGACTGTAAACACCTTCAGGTAAATTAATTTGTAGGCTTTGCAAACCATTTTGTAGTAAAGTAAAGTAAACACATTGACCAAGATTATTATAAATCTGTAAGGTGTTATAGTCATAAGATTCTATATGTAATAGACCCGATCCAGGATTTGGAAAAACATGGGTTTCATTTCGGTTGTAAGATAATTCTTCCAATTCTGTTGCAATTCCAATACATTGGTTGGTTATAACAGAACAGCCCCCGGCATCGGTAACTGTTACCGTATAACATCCCGGTTTTAAATTACTGTATGTAGATTGGTTGAAATTTCCTGGCATCCAAGTATAGGTATACGGAGCAGTTCCACCATTTGGATTAGCTTTTAAAACACCATTACTGCAGTTGGCACACGACGCATGGGTATAGCTTAAATTGGCTTGAATGGCATTGGGCGCTGAAGCAATTGAAAAATAATATGAAGTGCTGCATCCTGTGGAGTCACTAACTTTTAAAAGATATAATCCTGCACATAAGTTAGTGCAAGGTACCGAAGTACAGGATGTACCAGATAATGAGTAGGAATACGGACCGGTTCCACCCATAGTTAATGCTTGCATTTGTCCATTACACACGCTGCCGCAAGCGGTATTAGTGGTAGTAATGGTGGAGATAGGTTTAGGCAATACCGTTACTGAAATGGCCCCGGTTAAACTACAGGTACCGCTGCTACCAATTACAGAGTATATGGCAGAAGCGGTTGGGCTAATAATTATTATTGGTGTTTGCATGCCGTTTGACCATGTATAATTAGGAGCGCCACTAGCTTGCAATTGTATGGTTTGTCCGCTACAAACTTGCACCGAACTGGCATTTACCGCAATATTCATAAGCCCAATACTTACAGTTTGACTGTAGGCACAATTGGCTAATCCTGTACTTACGGTGTATTGTTGTGGATTTGTTGCGGTAAAAGTATATGTATTGCCTACATGCACAGTGGCATTACCGGTGCTAATAAAAGTATAACTTCCTGGTGGATTAGGATTAAGTGTTACACTATTGCCAGCACAAACGGTTTGATTACTTAAACTAAATGGACTGCCATTAAATACCGTTAACGTGTAAGAGCTAATTTGCGAACAAATTCCATTACTTATCTGTACTGAGTAAACAGTTGTAGCAGTTGGTTTTATAATTACAGTAGCATTGTTTGAACCTGTGCTCCAAGTAAAGGAATTTGCACCGGGAACTAAAATGCCATTGTTACTTAGTAAAACACTATCACCATTGCAAATTAAAGGCGACACACTTTGTGTTGGATTGGTTGGTAAAAGTCCTATTAGATTTAGGCTAGGTGTGGGTAGTACAGTAATATTAATACTTTTAGTATCAGTGCAACCTAATGATTCACCGGTTACACTTATAATAGTTGACGTATTAAAACTTTGTACTAAAATACTTCCGGTTACAGTATTTGACCAAGTGTAGGTATTGGCACCACTTACACTAACGCTTGAATTTTGGTTTGCGCAAACACTAATTGTGTTTGCTGGAAACAATGTAAGCGTTGGATTTGGATTCACCACCAGTGTAAATACGGCACTTCCGGTACAGGTTCCACTTGATCCTAAAACCGAGTAACTAGTGCTTGACGTTGGTGTAACAATAATTGCGTTTAAATTTGAAGCATTTGACCAGGTATATGAATTGGCTCCACTAGCATTTAACGTAAGCGTTTGGCCGCTACAAATTGAATTACTTAATGCACTTATGTTAACAGGTAATGCAGGTGCTAATGTAACGGAAAGGGTTTGGGTATCTGTACAAGTACCGTTTGCACCTGTAACGGTATAAATAGTACTTATGGTGGGACTAACGCTAATACTCGCTCCGCTGGCGCCATTACTCCATGTGTATGATGTGGCGCCACTGGCATTTAATGTAACGGTGCTATTGGGGCATGTTGTTACATTGCTTAGGCTAAGCGTAGGTTGAGGACTAACCAAAACCTGAAGTGTTGTATTTGAAGTACATCCTGCTGATTCACCGGTTAACGTATAGCTTGTGTTTACACTTGGTGTTACGGCAATTACACTTCCCGTTGCGCCATTTGACCAGGTATAGGTTGTTGCGCCCAATCCGCTTAAAGTTGCGGTTTGGCCACTGCATAACGTTGTGTTAGGGGTATTTGATATTGTAATTGTAGGTGTTGGATTAACACTAATAGAAAAAATGGCTGTACCCGTACAGGTACCGCTTGATCCTATAACTGAATAGTTTGTATTGGCGTTTGGAGCTACAGTTATTGAGTTTGAAGTTTGTGCATTTGACCAGGTGTAGGAATTTGCTCCACTAGCGTTAAGTATAATGCTTTGCCCGCTGCAAATACTAGAACTTATTGCAGAAATAGATACTGATAATGCCGGACCAATAGTAACTGAAAGTGTTTTTGTATCACTACAACTGCCATTATTTCCAACAATTGTATAAACGGTAGATACGCTTGGACTTACACTAATACTTGATGTAGTTGCACCGGTGTTCCAAGAATACGTGGCAGCACCACTGGCATTTAAAATTACCGTTCCTCCAGGACAAGTAGTAACATTTGAAACACTGAGTGTGGGCTGTGGATTCACTAAAACCTGAACTGTTGCATTTGCAGAACAGGCACCGCCATTATTACCGGTAACCGATAATACGGTACTGTTAACGGGGCTTAGTGTAAAACCCGAAGCATTTGAACCGTTTGACCAGGTATAACTGGTTGCACCATTAACTGATACGCTGGCTGTTTGTCCAGCACAAATTGTAGCACCGTTCACACTTAAGGTTGGCGATGCAGCAATACTTAATGTTTGATTTAGGTTAACAGAGCCGGTACCATTAAGTGCTAACATTTGAACCGTATAAATACCGGGAGCAGAAAAACTTGGGCTGTATAACGTGCCTGTTGCTACAGGTGGTGTGGCCCCTGCACAGGTCCATGAATACTGACCCACAACGGATCCGTTTGCAAGGCATGCAACTGTATTAAAGGCACATGCTGATGCAGGAAGGTTAATACTGGCAGTGGGAGTTGGAAAAAACAAATTTATATTATCCAAATAATAGGCTTGTCCGTAATGCCCACGATTTATAAAACTAAACATCACATTTCCTTGACCAGCCACCCAATTTGAAATATTAACAGAATCGGTTCGCCATTGGTTAACGGTTGGAGTAAATTGGCTGGCTGTTTGATTTGGTGCTGTTGCCAATTGTGAACCCCCTTTAAGATAAATACTGGTCCACGTGGCACCGCAATTGGTTGAAAGTTTTACTTCAAGGGTATCAGAAAAAGTAGAATTATATTGCGCAAAAGCAACATCAAAACGCAGTTTGGCAGTATTTACAGTGCTAAAATCAAATCGTGGTGAGCGTAATTCATCACGTTCGCCGGGTGCATATAAATTGTAATTATCAAACATGGCACAGGCCGTACTGGTACCAAATGCGCCTACACCGGTTTTTCGTTGAAAATATATAGGGTCATTAAAAATATTGTTGGCATACCAATTTAACGGAGGAAAAGCCGTGTTTTGAAATCCTTCAGCAAAGGGTAAATTCTGAGGTCCGGTTATTTGAATATAATTAGTTTTGGTAATACTGTGTGTACCACTGGCATTGGCAACCGTTAAACTCACATTGTAATTTCCATTGGCTGTGTAGCTTACCGCAGGATTTGCCAAAGTGGAAGTAGCTGGATTTCCGCCACTAAATATCCAAGTGTAAGTAGTAGGGGCGTACAGGCTGCTATCAGCAAACTGAACTATAGTATTAGGACATGTAAATCGTGGTAATGCATTAAAATTAGCAATTGGAACTTGAGCCGTGTAATTGGCCGCACAGAGCATGGCGGCATAGGCATCAATTCTACCCGCACCCAATTGATTTCCGGCAGTATATGCAGCATTTGCAGCAAGTGTATAAATGTTTACTGCAGAGTTGGAAATGCAATTTAAAACGTCTTGTCTAGTCATGTTAGGGCTTTTTGAGAGCATTAGCCCGGCCAGGCCAGCTACCATAGGTGTAGCCATGGATGTACCAGATTTTTGAACATACACAGGAGTGCCCGTATACGGAACGGTGCTTAATAAATTATTACCGGGCGCAGCTATATCTACCCAGGTTCCAAAATTGGAAAATGTAGATTTTATATCTGTTGGGCTTATGGAAGCCACACAATATACATTGGTATAAGCACCAGGATAACTGGGTGTAGAGGTATTTGCATTTCCGGCTGCAGCCATTACAATGCAGCCGCGGTTCCAGGCATAATTAATTACCGATTGCTCGGTAAATGAGGCGCCGCTGCCACCCCAAGAACACGAAATAATACGGGCTTTAGCTTTTACAGCATAGACGATACCCTCGTAACCATAAGATACAGCAGTTGTTGAACCATTGTCGGGTTCGGCTTGTATGGGTATAATTTTTACGTTCCAGCCAATAGATGCTACACCTACAGTATTGTCTGTTCGTGCACCTGCAATACCTGCACAATGGGTGCCATGATCCATTAGAGAATTGGTGGGAACGGCATTATTGTTATTATCGCCGGTACTCCATCCGTTTATATCGTCAATATAACCGTTGGCATCATCATCAACACCCGGTGTTCCTGATGCTTCAGCAGTATTGGTATAGGTGTTTTGAACCAAATCCACATGTGTCCACATTACCGCATTGTCTACTATTGCAATGGTGATATTGGAATTGCCATTAAACACATTCCATGCATTTTGAGCACCTATTTGATTTAAATGGGTAGATCCTGTTGCTGTTGCCCAAAGCGGGTCATTAGGAACAGCATCTGTTTGCATTATAGGTATTTTTTCTGCGTAAGTAATGCCCGGCATTGAGTTTAATCGGTCTATAGCTTCCTGAATTCTGTTAAAGGATTTAAACTCAACTCTTAAAATCATACTTAGTTCAGGTTCGTCATTTGCCTGGTAAAAGGGTCTGTAAATACGAGTTACCCCCAATGATTTTAAATAATCACGCAGGGGATTTGAAAATGCTGTTACAGGTATACGCGTGGGGTTTAAACTTGAATATTGGGCCTGCATACCTTTTTGAAGCTTTACATACAAACAACCGTCTTTATAATTAGCCAAAAAACTTTGAGAAAACGTTGATAATGTGCTTGTTATAGCATAAACAAAAAACAAAAACTTCGGATTTAACATAGTTTATAAAAATACATTAAAAAGCGCAAATAAAAAAGAAATTCACATGTTTAAACACGTAACTCACCCATTGATTTTTAGTCTTATTGAAAAGGCTTTTTTATTTGAATTATGTTTTGCGCGATAATTTATTTTGGCGATGCCTTTCAGGATTTTTGTTGCTTGTATACTTTGGGCGATACCTTTCAGGCCCGGGCTACTCCGGGCTCGCTTACGCTCGGTTGCCTTTGGCGAACTATACCCTTCGTATCCCTATCGCAATAATTTTATGTTGAAATATGTTTAGGGAGAAGTATT
>RFNG01000028.1 GCA_009927275.1 Sphingobacteriia bacterium
ATTAAATGTATCGGGAGCCACTACCTATAGCTGGAACACGGGATCAAGTAATTCTTTTATTGTGGTAAGTCCCAGTGTAAGCACTGTGTATACCGTAACAGGAAGCAGTAACGGGTGCAGCAGTACCCAAACCTTAAGTGTAAGTATGGGCGCCTCATTATCCTTGCTGGCTTTGGCAAATCCGAGTGTAGTATGTCCTGGAGGTACAGCTACTTTAAATGTATCAGGAGCATTAACCTATACCTGGAGCAGTGGTGCTACGGGATCGCAAGTGGTTATCAGTCCAACGGCCAGCGGGGTGTATACGGTTTATGGTTTTAATGCGGGATGCAGCGGCACAACAGCGCTTAGTATGAGTGTGGTACCGGTTCCCAGTATCAGTATAAGCCCTTCCGTGCCGGGAACAGTATGTGCCGGGGCGCAGTTAAGTTTGAGTGCTACAGGTGCAGGTACGTATACCTGGAATACCGGCGCTACAGGATCGTTGCTGGTTATTAGTCCAACGGTATCCACTGTATACAGTGTTACAGGAAGTAATGGCGCCTGCAGCAATACACAGAGTATTGCCATTAGTGTGGGCAGTGGATCATTAACTCTTCAGGTACTGGCTAATCCTGCTACTGTATGTGCCGGAGGCTCGGCAACACTAAATGCTAGCGGTGCCGGGTCTTATACCTGGAATACCGGACAAACCGGACCGCTTATAACGGTGAGTCCGAGCTTGAGTACGGTGTATACCGTAACGGCACAAAATGGTGCTTGTTGGGGTTCTGCCACACTGGCCGTACAGGTAAATACTGCATCACCCGTACAGATTAGCGCATGGCCTTCGGATAGTATATGTTCTGGACGGCAGGCCACTTTGAGTGCCACGGGATCGTACTCGGCATATACCTGGTCTTCAATGGCAGGAACAGGTTCTCAAGTGGTGGTAAGCCCCAGTACCACTGTTATTTATACCGTATTTGCATCCGGTGCACCGGGAGGATGCAGTACATCGGCCAGTATGGCCTTATATGTATTAAGCAATCCCTTATCGGTACTCAGTATTACCAATAGCGGTTGCGGAACGGTATGCACGGGTGTTATTAATGCCAATACGTCGGCAGGCCACACCCCTTATACCTACAGCCTGAGTGGAACAACCTGCAGCACCATGCCGTGTACCGGATTATGTACCGGGTTATACACCCTACAAACAACAGACAGTTTAGGGTGCCGCAGCTACAATATTTTTTCAGTTGCCCAAAACAATAACATTAGCGGAGTTATCAGCAGTACTCATGCCACCTGCGCGCAGTGTAATGATGGGCAATTGCAGGTTAACAACCTAAACGGAACGGCCCCATATACCTATACCTGGATTCCCAGTGGCGGAAATTTAAATACCGCCTCTCAATTAAAACCGGGATGCTACACCGTACAAGTTCAGGATGCCGGAACCTGCAAAACCACACTGAATGCCTGTATTGGTATACGCACCGGCCTGGAAGGTGAAATTATAAATCCTGAAATACTACTTACATATCCCAATCCGGTTTACAACAGGTTGTATGCCGAATACCCCGATAAGAATATACAAATACAGCTTTACGATGCCTTAGGCCGGTTGGTGGCACAATCGGATGTCGCTTACCAAAAAGCAACACTGTCCCTTAACCAATTGGCTAAAGGCCTCTACCAGGCTCATATTCAAATTCAGGGCATACAGCTTGTGAAAAAAATTATTGTGGAGTAAA
>RFNG01000150.1 GCA_009927275.1 Sphingobacteriia bacterium
ATTCGATGGTTTTAAAAAAAACCTTTAAACCTATTTCATAAACTGTTTTTCTGTAATACCTCAGGCCTTCCCGGTTTTTTTAATTCCGGCTATTTCAACTTTTAAACCGCGTAGCATATTCATTATACTGTCCAGGTTAAGTTCATCGCGCTCATACTGATTCATATTTATACAACAGGTATACTCCCATAGTTCAAGAACCTCAGTGCTTTTTACTTTATAAGGTGCATACTGTTTATTATCTGAATGAAGTTCAAAAGCAGATTCTTTTTTATGAAACTGCATAATGCGCTTATACGAAAGTCCGTCATCTTTAGTAACTACAATATAGGTGCTTCCTAACTTCACATCTTCAAAGCGTTCTAAATACTTGGCAATTACAAAAGAACCTTCTTTAATAGGCGGCATACTATCGCCACGAATGGGGAAAGCCCGATGCTTGCCTACCGGTAAAAAAGGTAATTTCATTTGCGGCAAACGCTCTATGTATTCAGGATCGGCATAACCCCGTAAATAACCTGCAGAAGCCTTTAAGGGTATAAGCTCCACCATATCGTTGCCCTCGTTATCAATGAGTATAGGAAACAAAATTCGGTTTTTGCCCAACTTCATTAAGCCGTCCAGATTGGTACGTTTTAAATCCCCGCGCACGAGTGCATCAATAGCTACATGAAAAAACTCTGAAAGTCGTATCAGTAAATCAATTGGGGGTTCGTTACGCCCTTCTTCATACCCGCCAATGCGAGAACGTGTTACGCGAAGTTCTTCGGCCAATTGCTCTTGTGAAAGCCCCTTAAGTTGTCGTAAAAAACGAATGTTTGATGCTATTTTACTCATATACTTTAATTATTATACCCTGCAAGTATACTACAAAGTATAGTTTAATATTACTATAAAATATAGTATTTTAAATAAATTTTAAACACCGTATTATCATATAAACGATTCCCTCTCACATACGCTGGCTCTTTAAACAGAATACAATTACCTAAATACGGTTTCGTAATAAAAGCAATTTTAAAATACTGGTTAATGCACCTGTGTTAATTAATCGGGCTTAATCCAAAGCTTTAACACCTTAGGTTCCAAAATGTCTTGCGCGTATAATTCCAAATAATATAATCCTTGTGCCAATTCAGGCAGTATTAAAGGTTGCGAAAAAGATTTTAAAATAGTATAACAAAGACGGCCGCTCACATCACGTATATCTATTTTATGCACTTCATTAGCATTTTGAACATACAAAAATCTGGAAGTTGGATTTGGAAATATCCGGACTGTTGAAAGTAAAACATTTTCAATACCCGAAATGCAAGGTACCGCTTCTACCGTCCAATGTGCGGTGCATACACCCGAAGCATACTGGGCTTGTAATGAAATAACCGACCCTGCAGCCGGTGTGGTAATTAATGAAGATGCTAAAACACTGCCATTCCATGTATATTGACTGGCACCGCTTGCCGTTAAGGTATGCGTAACACCTGCGCATAATGCATTTAATCCCAAAGCATTTAAAATTTGTACGTTTAGTGTCGGTGTGGGTGCCAGGCTAAAGGTTTGCACCAAATTACTGCTACAGTTTTGCGAAGAAACACCACTTAAGGTTAGCTGAAGCACGCTTCCAGTAGGAACTACAGACCAGGTTGATGTTCCCGGCTGCATATTCCAAGAATACGAAGTTGCCCCGGAGGCGTTAAACACTAAAGTTTGACCTGAACACAGCAAAGTAGGTGCAGTAAGCGCTAAGGTAGGTAAAGGCACTACTGTAATTTGTATAGCAGCTGTTTGGGTACAATTTTGTGCACTGCTTACGGTTACCTGAATTGCTCCAGTGGCAAGGGGAGTAAAATTAATAACCGGTCCCCATTGGGATGTAGACCAAGAATAGGTATTAACAATTACCGAATTTAAAGGCGTGGCTTGTAACCACAGGTTTTGTCCGGCACAAAGACTTGAACTTCCCATAACCGTAACGCTGGGCAAAGCATGTACACTAAGAGTAACTGCAGTACGCGGATTTAACGTACAAGAATTTTGTGAAGCAAAAACGGAGTACGACCCTGATGCAGGATACGCCAGCGATAACACCGAACCATTACCAATAGCCGTTGTACCTTGTGCACTGGCATACCAGCTCACCGAACCAGGATAATACGCATGCGCGGTTAATACAAAAGTGGTATTAGGGCAAGCCGTAACATTAGGCGAAACCGTTATACTGTCTGGATTACAGGGTATAGCATAGGTCCATAAATCCTGCATATTGTCGGGACTTGGAGAAGCTGCATCGCTACCCAAACCACCAAATAGCCAGCAAGCACCATTTGGCAAAGTCCAATACGTATTATACCGACGTGATCCCGGCATATTTGTAACAGCAGTTTGGCCAAGTGTGCCATATGTACCATTGGTGTATATACCTGTTGAGCCTTTAAGCCAGGTAAACTGATTGGTTACAATGTCATAAACATAAAAATCATTAAGCGCACCTACCGGACCGCTAGAAAAACCATAACCACCAAAAAGATAAACCTTACTGGTATTGCTTTTCCAACAAACCGCACTGTATCGTCCTCCGGGCAATACAGATGGTGAACTCACACCCAAAATTCCGTAATTTCCAGGCTGATTAACCAACCCCGAACCTTTCATCCAAACCCATTGGTTGGTTAAACTATTGTATTTCCAAAGATCCCCTAAATACCCTTGAGATGCAGCGCCCAAACCTGATCCGCCATATAAAAACAATTCGTTGTTATGCACCCAGTATCCGGGAAAATGCAGTGCGCCGGGCATCACGGAATTACTTGAAATTCCTAGCGAACCATATACGGCATTTTGATTTATTTGATTAGAACCTTTTACCCAGGTCCATTGATTGGTTTGTATATTATACATCCATAAATCTGAAAGATTACCATCACCTCCAGAGGCAGCATACCCTTTGCCACCATAAAGCCATAAATTACCTTGTGCATCTACCCAGGTTGCCGATCCGTAACGCGAACCAGGCATAACAGATGAAGAAGCTATACCTTGTGTACCGTAAATTCCAAAATTATCTGTGCTTTGCAGTCCTTTCATCCAAGTCCACTGAAGCGTCTGAGGATTAAATCGCCATAAATCGTTTAAACGGCCAAAAGTATTTGAATTGCCAAATCCGTCTCCGCCAAACATCCAAAAATTACCTTGCAAATCAATCCACGACATCATAAACTCACGGGCACCCGGCATAGCACTTGCCGTAGCAATGGTTTGCGGTCCATAGATACCCGGGGCATCCGGGGCATTTGAGCCTTGAAGCCAAACCCATTGCTGCGATTGGGGATCAAAACGCCATAAATCATTTAACCATGATAAAACGGGTTGTGAAGAAATACCCTCGCCGCCAAACATCCATAAACGGCCTTGTGCATCATGCCAATTGGCACTTCCATGTCTATTTCCAGGCTGATTTGAATTACTGGGAATGGCCTGTGTTCCATAAACGCCTGTTATTGTGCCATTTTGAGAGGCGCCTTTAACCCACTTAAACTGTTGTGAAAATCCATGATGCAGCGTAAGGCTTAACAGTAAATAAAAAAAATATTTCATGTCTATAAAATTAAAGTATTACACATTTGAATACAACTTCCAAATCGGTTTCACCCGGCGCATACAAGCCGTTTTTAACACCAGGCTGATGTTTTAAAACAATTTTTATGGCCCCCGTTCCTGATGTTTTAGATTTGGTATACCATGTTGTGCGTAATCCTATCGGTAATTTGGATGCGGAATTATCGTAATCGTTATAGCGTATCCAAAGCGGGATGGATTGCAGTGATAAGACATGCGGATGAGTAGCAATCCATTGGGACGCTTCAGGATTAAAAAATACCATATGCGCATCTCCTTCACTAGTTACTTCTTTTGAAATTGTATCAACCGGTACTTGTAATTGATTTAATAAAATTAAATTCAAATGGTACGTTGATTGTTCTGATAGCACAAGCACCGAATCGGATTGCTGAATGCCGCCATAATAAGGCACTTTACCGCCTATCCCATCCGGATCCGTATAGGTATAGGTTTTAGAAATTCCACGGGCTGAATCAGTTAAAACCAAATGGCATGAGGTAATATATTCTTCATCATTACTTGGTGGATTAGGTTTAGGGTCTTCTTTTTTACAAGAACTTCCTAAAATTATTACCAGTAAAAAACTACACGAAAAAAAATGCAAAACAGAAAATTTCATGGTGGTTAATGGTTTTGTTTTCATAGTTGATGGATTTGTTAATTCTTATGATAATTTATTATTGTTAAAAGTGCAGTCGTAATTGCATGTTTACAGATCTTCCCAAGGCATCGGTAAAATATCTAAAACGGTCTAAATACGATCTGTACGTTTTATTAAATAGATTTTGAATTTGCATGCCACAGCTCAAACGTTTTGATGCCCAGGAGAACGTATATTCCGTGTTAACATAACAGATTGTATATGCTTGAGGCGCTGGAGCAAAATCTCCAGTAGCAGGCAATCGCCACTGTCGGTTCACCCACTGGGCACCACATGCCATTAATACGCTTGCATGCGAATATGCTTTGAGCCATTGAATATCAGACTTTATACAATCTGCAGGCATATAAATTAATGGTTCGTGTTTACGAATATCTTGTCCACGAACGAAAGTAATTTGCGTTGTATTTAAAATTGTGCGATGTATTTTAAATCGCTGCAAAACATCTATTCCGTATATAGCAGCCTGGGTTTGTGCATATTCAAAAATGGGATATGCGCCCCGAAGGGTTAATGCAAACTTTTGCGAAGGATATAAATATATATAATTCAAAAAACCGTTATAATACATCTGAGATTCCCAATGAAACCGGTCTGTTTCTGCAGTCCAGTGTATTTGAAAATTAATAACCTTTTCAGAATTTAAAACACTGTTTCCTATTTCATAAGCCCCAACACCATGGTGTAAACCATTGGCATACAATTCTAATGCGCTGGGTGGACGCCAGGCCGAACCGATATAACATAAAAGTCTGCCGTTCAGTCGAGTGGGAATTTGCAAACCTATTTGTGCTGTATTTTGTAAAAAGGTGTGAAACGGCTCTTGTAAGCTATTTGATTTATAAAAAAAAGTTTGAAGTGTTCTGTAATCGAGGCGTGAACCAATTTCTAATAATGCCGGTCCGTATGCCGTTTTAAATACAAGCATACGTTCTAGGGCAAACAGCCCCCCATTATGCTGAATATAATTAGGCATATAACTTGATCCCCAAGCATTGTTTTGCTGTGCCGCATATTGTATACCCATTTGACCTTTTACACCATGCCATTGCTGATGCTCTATAACCACTTCATGCTGATACCCCTGTAAACGATAGCTTGCTGCTGGTTTAAGTGCTGAACTGCGAGTGTGTGAATCAAACTCTGCACGTAAGTTATTTTGTAAAGCCAAAGATGTATTCAATTGCCAGGTATCATTTATATGCCAGTGCCATGCATTTTTAATAAAATCATGCTGTACATCTTGACTCGGAGCCTCAAACTGATATGAAAAAGCATTTGATGGTTGTAGGGGTACAGATGACGCAATGGCGGCTTTTAAATCTGCCATTGTAGCTAAATGCGATCCCGAAAATAACCCCAAGGCACTGTTATAACGGCTTACAAAAATTTCAGTACCCCAGCGGGTATTGTGATATGCCGATTGTAATGCCATATTACCCTCATGTTGTCCGGTATTTGAAATTGCATACAGAGGCGCTGATACCGTACCACCGTATTTACCTGAAGTATGTAACCGCCACGCTATATGACCTTTGGCATCTGCATGACCCTGTATCTGCATGGCACCGGCAGGCATACGCCCATTACCAATATACTGCAATTGTGCAGATCCGTGAATTTGTCCGGTATCGGGTAACTGCGGACTTCGCAATAAAACGACTCCCCCAATAGCATCCGATCCATACCGCACTGATGCTGCACCTTTAACAACTTCAATTTGCGTCATTAAAAACGCATCCATTTCCGGTGCATGATCGTTTCCCCATGCCTGAGACTCAAAACGCATGCCTTCCTGTAACATTAACACACGATACCCCTGCATGCCATGTATCATTACTTTTGAAATTCCAGGACCATTTTTTACCTCTGATATACCTGGGGCTTGTGCCAAAACTGCTGCAATACCAGAAGCTTGGTGCCTGTATACATCACTGGCACTAAGGGTGTGTGTAAACAGCAGGGTGTTATGTTCAGTACGATTTGCGGTTACATGCACATCATGTAACATATGTAAATAATGTGAAAGTTGCAGGGTTTGAACTTTCGACATTGTAAGATGAACCATAAAAACAGTATCTCTACATGCATAATGATGCAGCAAAAATGTATACGTTCCCGGGCATAATGCTTGTAGCACAATGTACCCTTGGGCATCACATGTATAAACGTTACCGCTTAAAACATCTTTTAATTGCGCATACGATGCATCGGCTATTTCATCGTGTTCTGACAACGCAAGGGTATAGCTCAAATTGCAGTTTTGCGCCGAGGGCTTTGTATATATAAAAATAATTATGGCCAAAATAAGGCTTAAACGTAAAAGCATAAAATTGATTAGATTTAAACTGTAAAAAAAAATCAGCTTAAAGTAGGTGGAGCACGCCCGGAAATATATAAAAATGCTACTGATGCCAATGCCTCCGAAGCATTTGGTAAACACTTATACCATTGCTGAGGTATCCATAATTGAATAAAAGAAGGTTCAAAAAAAGTTGTTTGCTGATGAACAATTAAATCATCTAATGCACACTTTGTAGTGGCGGGGCGATCGGTTTGTGTAGTATTAACATCATGGTGATGAACAAACCAGTGGTGCACCGTTTGCTTGGGAACGAGTAAAATTAAAATCAACGTGAGTGTCCAAATTGTATACCCTGCTGATTTCATAAGCCAAATATAAAAATATTTATTTACGTAACTGCTGACGTTGTTTGGCCATTTCTTCTAATCGTTTTTGAAAGCCCGAAACCTTTACCGGTTTTTTCATATTATCTTCAAGTTGTGCTCTGATTTTTGCATCACTTACAAACCATTTGATAATATAATTTTGGCCAAACGTAAACATGTTAGCTAAAAAATAATACCAACTTAAACCAGCAGCATACTTATTCATAACGGCTAAAAATATAACCGGCATAAAATACATCATAAATTTCATACCGGGCATTTGATTGTTTTGCTGAGGCATCATGCTACTGTTCATGTAGGTATAAACGATGGTACTAACAAACATTAACGCAGCAAATAAACTGATGTGATCGCCATAAGCCCAATTAATTATGGGCAATGCTCCAAAAGTCCAAATGCTGTCGTACGTACTTAAATCATCGGCCCATAAAAACGCTTTTTGACGTAATTCAATAGCAGCAGGAACAAAATTAAATAATGCAATTAAAATCGGAAATTGCAATAATAGTGGAATACAGCCTGACAATGGATTTACACCGGCTTTTCGGTATAACGCCATTTGTTCTTGTTGTTTTTTAAGCGGATCAGCAGAGGCGCCAAACTTAGCATTTAACTGATCGGTTTCCGGTTTTAAAACGCGCATTTTAGCGCCACTCATATACGTTTTATAGGCTATTGGAAATAATAAGATTTTAACTATGAGGGTTAATATTAAAATCACAATACCCATATTCATAGTATCTAATGCATTAAATAATGGAATAACCAGCCATTTATTAATGTAACTGAAAATACTCCATCCGGTTGGTATAATTTTTTCCAACTGCATATTAAACGCTTGCAGCGTGGGGTAATGATTGGGGCCAAAATAAAAATTATATGTAAATTGTTCCTGTGCAAGATGTTTGTAGGGTATTCCCAATTCTGTAGCTGCACGGGCAATTGCCGCATGTGAATCTGGTCTTTGCTGTAATTCTACCGCACTACCCGATTTTACAAATCCCACTGGCGACCATACCGTTGCATTAAAAAATTGCTGTTTAAATGACACCCACTGAATGTCTGCTTCTTGAATTTCCAAACGCTCCGAAGCCATGGGATTAATGTTATCGGGGTCTTCTACTGTATTTTTATAATAAATGGTAGCTACTTCTTTTTCTTTTGATTTATGCTGCTCTTGGCTGGGATACAATACCGACCATTGCCACTGCAATTGATCTTCTGTGGTTGAAAAAATATTTTGCATGCCGGTAAAAAGCCATTTACTTTCCAATGTAAATCCATCTTTAGGCAGCTTATATTCCAATTCCATATAAGAACCGGGTTTTGATGTTTCAAGGCGCAATCGTAGCGTGTTTGATCTCTGTTCAATAATTTTAAAATAAAATTCAGAGCTGGCAAACATACGCGTGCTGTTGTATGCACTCCATTGTAAATTCATTTTACTGGAATCTGCAATAAAAAGCTGAAGCGGTTTTACAGAATTAGGTCTATGATACCCTTTCAATTCAACCTGCTGAATTGATCCGCCTAAGGTATTTACATAAATTTTAACATTCTTATTCTCCAAAACACATGTTTGAGCTTGTCCGTTTCGAGCCGTATAAAAATCTAAATACTGATCACGTTCGCGTTGCATAAGCACACTATCCGAAACTTTTATAATAGCCAAATCGCCGGGCTGTTGAGGCGACTTTTTTTGTTGTAATGCGCGCGCCTTTTCAAATGCAAGGGCTTCAGCGCGTGCTACAGAATCGCGTTGTTTTTTTGCCTGTTCAATTTGTGCGTTGCTGGGTCCAGAAAAGTATAACCATACCCCCATTATTAATGCAATTAAACCCAGTCCGAGTAAGGATTTTTTATCCACTGTTTTATAATTTTGTGCAACAAAGGTACACTATTTTACATTCGTTTTTAAAAGCCTTTTTCGCCTTCAAGACGGGCAATTACAGCACTGGCTACGGCATTTCCAATAACATTGGTAGCACTACGCCCCATGTCTAAAAACTGATCAACGGCTAAAAGTAATAATAGGCCTTCGGTTGGAATATTAAAATAACTTAACATGCCAGCTATAACTACTAAAGATGCACGCGGAACTCCGGCCATACCTTTACTGGTAACCATTAATATCAACATCATTTGTAGCTGGTCGGGCATGCTCAGCACAATGCCATAACTTTGAGCTATAAAAACAGTTGCAAAGGTCATATACATAATACTGCCGTCGAGGTTAAAAGAATATCCCAGCGGTAATACAAAACTTACTATCCGGTTACTTATGCCATGTTTTTCAAGCGCTTCAATGGTTTTAGGCATAGCACTTTCACTGCTTGAGGTACTAAAGGCCAGCAACACCGGCTCGCGAATATCACGCATTAAAGCCCAAAATTGTATTTTAAAAGCCCTGCAAACCAATGCTAAAATTACAAATGCAAAAAACAACAAGCCTCCAAAAAAACAAGAGATGAGGTACAAATAACCATATAAAACACCTAAGCCCTTTACTGTAACCACAGCACTTAAAGCCCCAAATACACCAATGGGAGCAAGTTTCATAACCATGTGTGTTAATTTAAACATTACCGCACTCAGTGCGTCAATGCCTTTTAGTAATACCAAGCCTTTTGATTTGCTTGTTGCAATTGCTATTCCCAAAAGCAACGAAAATACCACAATGGGTAAAATCTCATTTCCGGCAAGGGATTTAAAAATACTCTCCGGAATAACATGTTCTACAAAATGTAACATTGAATGCTGTTGGGGAGCAATTTGTGCAGCACCCTCAGGAAGTGGCAATTGCATTACCGTACCGGGCTTAAACACATTTACCAGTATCAGTCCTAAAAGCAAAGCTACAAGTGTTGCCAAAACAAAATATACCAGGGTTTTTAACCCCAATCGTCCTACCGTATACACATCCTCTATTTTACCCACACCTACAACTAAAATTGAAAATACCAGGGGTGCAATAATCATCTTAATAAGATGTAAAAAAACCTGACTTAATACAGAAAAGCCCTCTGCATATACTGTATAAGCCGCCTTTAAAGCCGCACCCGAATAATATTTTGGAAGTACCACATGCAGCATTTGCCCAGTTACAAGGGCTAAAATCATGGCTAATATAATCCAGCGTAACAGCCCTGTAGTCAAATGCTTCATCACAAACAACTAAAGTAAGGGTTTTAAGCGTTCTAATTGCATGGCTCTGGAGCCTTTTAACAGAATTACTTTACCTCGAATTGGATGCCGATTAAGATAATCTTCAAATGCATTTAAAGTTTCAAAGGTGTTAAATGTATGGTTTGTGGTTTTATTAAAATTTGAACCAATCAGGTAAACGGCATGGCAATGATGGCTTAAAAGTTGATTAACCAAGTTTTGATGTTCTGTATGGCTCTCCTTTCCCAGCTCGTACATATCGCCTAAAATTAAAATCAAATGTTTACCCTCATAGGTATTAAAAATATGATTTAAGGCTGCCTGCATGCTACTTGGATTTGCATTATATGCATCTAAAATCAAAGTGTTATAAGCAGTTATAAATTGCTGCGAACGGTTAAGCTCAGGCTTGTACGATGCCAAAGCAGCTGCAATGTGCTGAATAGGCACATCAAAATAAATTCCAACAGATGCCGCTGCAAGCAAATTATAGGCATTGTAAGATCCTATTAAATTTGAAATTAAAATTACTTGTTCCGGTTGTATCAGGCTAATACTGCATTCCGTCTGATGAGATACTACAGCCGACATTTGAATATGGGCCGATTTTGAAACACCATAGGTTATACGTTTTAAATCCACACTGTGCTGCATCAACTGCGCATCATCGGCATTTACAAATACCACTGCGTTTTTGGTTTTTAAAAACCTGTACAATTCTGTTTTTCCCTTTAAAACCCCTTCAATTCCACCGAAACCCTCAAGATGCGCCTTTCCAATATTAGTAATAATGCCATAATCAGGAGCCGCCATGCTAGAAAGCTGTGCAATTTCACCCTGATGATTCGCACCCATTTCAATTATGGCAAATTCATGTTCAGGTCTTATTTCTAAAAGCGTTAAAGGAACACCAATGTGATTATTTAAATTACCCGAAGTAGCCAATACCTTATATTTTTTTTGAAGTACTTCACGAATTAATTCCTTATTAGTAGTTTTTCCATTACTACCTGTTAAAGCAAGTACTTTAGCCGGCATTTGATTTCGGTGATAGGTTGCAAGATTTTGTAATGCATGCAACACATCATCAACCCAAATACACCCTTTGCATGATTTAAGTTCGGGAGCGTCAACAACTGCAGCCATCGCACCCAAATGCAATGCCTGTTTTGCAAACTCATTTCCGTTAAATCGATCCCCACGTAAGGCAAAAAACAAAGCACCTGATTTTATATTACGGCTATCTGTGCAAATCTGAAATCCACTTTCAATCCATAACTTATATAATTCCGAAATATGCATGGTATTTTCAAAAAAAAACCTTCGGTTTTACCGAAGGTTTAAATGTTATAGATTTGAGCTTATTTACCGCCCATGCCTTTAGGACTACCAACCCGCGTCATGGCACAACGGAAGCCTAACCATGCGTTAGACTGGCGCTGATCTAAATAGCGACGAACGCCCGGATTCAAAAAATATGCACGATCTCTCCAACTTCCCCCTTTTATAACCCTTGATTTATCATTAATTAAAGAGGTTTTTCCGTATTCATACATTAGGGTATTGGCTTTGTTTTGATAATCGCCAATTACATCTTCATTATTATAATATATACTTGACATCAAATCACCATCCATGTAATTTATATAATTAGACATTTTATAATTTCGACGCTCATCTAAATTATCAGCAGCAACAGCACTAGACACTTCACGCCACTTAATGCGACCGGGAATATCGGTCATACCATCAGGAATTGTAAAAAACTTAGCCTGTAAGGTAATCGTGTCGTTAGCACCACCTTTAGCGCTGTTATGATTAATTGAAATCTGACTGTATTTCTGAACAATAGGTGTACCGTCGTTTGCTAGAATAGTACCTCCCAACCATGGTTTTGTTGAATCCGCGGATGTTGTATCGGTATTTTTTACAAAAAGCTCAGGCACGTTACCTGCATACGAAGTTTCATCACGAACCTGCGTACGAAACACATTACCACGGAACGGTCTAAATTCATCCGCATCCTGAAGTGTATTGGGGCGGTATACATCCATAGTCCATTCGGAAACGTTACCTGCCATGTTGTATAATCCAAAATCATTGGGCCAGTATGAGTAAACAGGTGCTGTAATATCTGCATTATCATTTAGCGCACCTGAAACGCCCATAAAATCACCGTTTCCTCTCACAAAATTGGCATTCATTTGCCCTAAATAATCATCTGAGGCATTTCGTGTACCATGACCATTCCATGGATATAAACGGCGCTCCGTAACACGTTCATCAATGGTATTTCCAATTAAACCGTATGCTGCAAATTCCCACTCAGCCTCAGTTGGAAGGCGGTACTTAGGAAGAAAAATACCATCTTCCATTCGGATTTCCCTTTGACCATCAGCGTTTGGATCTGATGACGGCATTTTACTTTTTAACTGACCCTGCCAAGCACCAGATAAATATGTATCTGTACAGAAATAATCAGTTGAAGAAGGTTGCGGATTATGATCTAATAGCCCTTCACGAATTAATATCATTTCATTAACACGGTCGGTTCTCCAAGAACAAAAATCATTGGCTTGTAACCAATTTATACCTACAACAGGATAATCTCTATAGGATGGGTGACGTAAATAATAATCAACCATAGGCTCATTATAGGCTAATTTTTCTCGCCAAACCAAGGTGTCAGGTAGTGCTAAATAATAAATTTCAGGAAAATCTGTAGCGAAAATACGATTGGTCCAGTACAGGTACTCTAGATATGAGAAATTGCTTACTTCCGTTTCATCCATGTAAAATGAAGATACTGTAACACGGCGGGGTACGTTATTCCATTCATAGGTAACATCTTGTTCGGTACGCCCCATCGTAAACGAGCCACCTTCTATTAAAACCAAACCCGGACCGGTTTCCTGCTCTTCGTAGGGCATTTTTTCAAATCCCCCGTTGGTAGGATCATTATAGGCCCAACCCGTTATGGGTGAACGTTCTTGCTGGCAAGAAAACAAACATGCAACAAATAATAATGCTGCAAATCGAGATTGTATTGTTATCATATGTTTAAACTCTACAAAGTGTATTTAACGTCAAAATAATCAATAGGTTACAAATATACTAAAAAGATGGGCACTCTACTACCTTAAATTTTGGTGCTTTTTTACGACAAAACGACTGAAATTGCATTGAAATTTCATGTCCGCCGCCCGTAATACCAGATAACTCAGATATTGTGACATCGTAACTGTATCCAAATTTAAAAAAACTGTTTTGAATACCTATTAAAGGCATAACGGCATCAGAACTGCGATACCATAAGCCTGCAACAAAGGGGCCGTTTACATAATACAAGCCAACATTCACTTGAATAATACCTTGCTGACTCATTATCAATACATTAGGAGAAAAATACGATTTGTTTTCACGGTCCAAGGCATGCACATAGCCACCATGCAGGGTAAACTTGGCAGGCAATTTAGCTGTGCCTAAAAGGCCTTCATCGGGTTGATTTATATGATGCGCTGATAAACCAAAGAAATAATTTTTACCATAGCCTAACATGCCAGCGGAAAAATCTGCAGCAACTTTTTGGGCTGCCGGTATAGCCTCACGTGTATTCCAAACAAATCCACGCCGGGGATCAATCATGTCTCCAAAATGTAAATTATTTACATCTAAATTCTTTTGCATGTAGGTGCCTTGTAAACCAAATTTTAAAGCAAGCTTATTGCTAATAACAGCCTGATAGGAGTAAATCAATGAAACATTGGTTGTTTTAAGTTTACCTAATGCCTGGTCATCATTTGTGATAATCATGCCCACGCCACCAGCTAATTTATCAGAGTGAAAATCACCTGAAGCCGAATACGTAACATAACGACCGTTAATATTTGGCCATTGATTACGGTAATTTATAACGCCTCGCGGACAACGTCCTGTGCCTGCAAATGCAGGATTAAGATACAGTGGATTCGCGTAAAATTGCGTGAATTGCGGATCTTGAGAATATACTTCGGATGCGCAGCACATCAAGACACAGATTACGAGTATAAATTTATGTTTCATGAACAGGGCAATAACCTGAATTACAAATATAGTAAATTGAAATTAAAAATACAAAAAATGTAAAAATTAGATTTCCGATTGCCATGCTTAAATAAAATAAAATCTTTAAATGCCAGATTTGTTACACCAAAATGCAATTTCATACGTTAATTTGCACTATGCAGCATCGTGTAGTATGTAGTTTAGCAGTGTTGTTTTTTGTACACCTATCTGTATTTTCACAAAATAATCAAAGCATTAATTTAAGCGCTCCTGTATTAAACTCCAATGCCGAATCTAAATGGATTCCGCTATTGATACATGAATGTGAATACGATGCACAATTTGATTTTATACCCTACTATACGGTTTCGGGGCCAGAGGATTCAAAAATAGAATACAATGCTGTATTGGAAAATGAAGTATACGCGCCTCTAAGTGCCGAAATTTCGGCTGTATTAAACTTAAAATACAGCTCGTGGATTGAAGCTTCTGCACGTTTACGCACACACTCTGGTAAAAGCCAAAACCGCATTATTTCCCAAGTACATATTATACCGTTTCGAAAAACCAATTCCGGGCAATTTGAATACTTAAAATCTTTCAACTGTAAATGGAAACCCACATTAAACGCAAAATCATCCCAAGCCGCATCAACATTTACCACGCGCTCCGTGCTTTCAGAGGGTTCTTGGATAAAAATCGGTATTGCGAATAGTGGTGTTTACAAAATAGACTATGCCATGATACAGCGTTATGGTATTAATCCGAAAACCGTAAATCCCAAAAACGTCAGGGTTTTTGGCAATGGTGGTGAAATGCTTGCAGAACAAAACAATGCTTTCAGATATGATGATGTAAACGAAACCCCTGCCGTGTTTTATGGAAATTCAAATTCGGAATGGGAACCGGATGAGTTTTTATACTTTTATGGTATTGGGTCTATCCGCTGGAATGTTAAATCTTTGGCCCATTTAAAATTTGAAGCCCAAAAAAACCTATACAGCGACAGCAGTTTTTACTTTGTTCAAATTGGTACTAACAATAGGAAATTACCCGATTCGCTTGAAGCGTTAAGCCCGTTTACACCTAGTTATACTACTGACACCTACGATTATTATGCCCACATGGAGGACAATATTGTTAACTTGGGTAAAACCGGTAGAGCCTTTTATGGTAATTATTTTGATGTTGAAAACACCTATACAATACCTTTTTTAGATGGCCCCTACTCTAATGGTGATTCAATCACAATAGCTTGTGCACTGGCTGGACTATCACGTGAAACTGCTGCATTTAATGTAACAAGCCAATCCGTAAATGGAACCTTAAGAACCCGTGGTTTGCGTGTGGGTGAAATGTATGAAGATTATGCGAGTGACACTCTTAAAATATTTAAAGGTAAAATTACCAATACAGGCAATTTAGCAGTTACGGTTTCTAAAATTACTACCAAAGCTGTTGGCTGGCTAGATTATATAACAGTCCATGCACGGCGGCAATTGGTGTTTTCGGGTACGCCTATGGCATTTAGGGATATTCGCGGCGCTGGTGAGGTTACACAATTTAATATTCGTATTCCCATAGGTTCAAAGCCTTGTATTTGGAATGTAACCCAAAGGCACGCCGTTAAAATTCAAAACTATACATTTACCTCTTCTAGCAGTATTCGATTTGAAGCAAAACAAGACAGTTTAAATGAGTATATTATTTTTATTCCTACAAATCTTAACAGCCCGGCATTTGTAAATCGTATAACACCCCAAAATCTGCATGCTGTAACCGGCGCCGAATATATTATAATTTATCATCCCCTATTTAAATCGGAGGCTGAAACCCTGGGAGCCTTGCATTTTAATAAAGACGGATTAACTTATGTAACCGCAAGCACCGAAGCTATTTATAATGAATTTAGCAGTGGCAACACCGATGCTTCGGCGATACGGGATTTTATTCGTATGGTATATACGCGAAGTGCCAACACAAATAAACCCACAAAATATGTGCTCCTTATGGGAGACGGATCCTACAATAATAAATCTAAAAACATCATTAACAACAGCGCCTTAATTCCTACGTATCAATCTTTAAATTCCTTATCACAAACTCAAAGTATTGCCACTGATGATTTTTTTGGACTTATGGATGCCACTGAAGGTTATAATGCAGAAAATAACGGTTTAGGTAAAATTGATATTGGTGTGGGCCGATTAACCTGCAAAACCAAAACCGAAATACAACAAGTACTTCAAAAAATTATACGCCATTATGATGCACCCGAACCTGTAAACGTAAATATACCCAACGCTTGTTATGGTGCTTCGGAAAATAAACGGGGCGATTGGCGCACCTGGCTTTTGTTTTTGGGTGATGATGAAGATAATGCCTTGCATATGAATCAAGCCAATCAATTAGCCGAAAGCATCCGTTTAAACCATCCCGAATTTAATTTTGACAAGATTTTTTTAGATGCATACCAGCGCATTAGTACTCCGGGGGGAGGCCGTTACCCCGATGCAAGTGCAGATTTTGTTAATCGAATTAAAAAAGGAACCTTGGTTTTTAACTATACCGGACATGGCGGAGAAGTTGGATTAACTGCAGAACGTCTTATTGATTTAAACACTATTAATCAAATGGATAATAAAAACCGCATGCCACTTTTTATTACTGCCACATGTGAATTTAGCAGATACGATGATCCGGCACGAACCTCTGCCGGTGAATTATGTCTTTTGCATACCAATGGTGCTGCAATTGCTTTATTAAGTACCTGCAGGGTTGCATTTTCAAGTACAAACTATATTTTAAATGCTACTTTATTAAATGCCCTATTTACCCGAAATGCAACAGGGCAATGGCCGCGATTGGGTGATGTAATTAGAGAAACCAAAGCGCGTTTGGGACAAAATTTTACTTATGCCAATTTTCATTTACTTGGAGATCCCGCTTTGACGCTGCATTATCCCCAATATCAAATTTTAACAAGTGCTGTTAATGGAAAAACCTTAAGTGTATCATCGCGCGATACGCTTGGCGCATTGCAAAAAGTTAGTATAAGCGGAAAAATTGTAAACACCGAAGGAACCATATTAAACCAGTATAATGGCCTGGTGTATACAACTGTATTTGATCGGGAAAAAAAAATTAACTGCTTGGTAAATACGCCTGAATCGGCATTGTATGTTGATACATTGGGTAGTTTTATGCCCTTTTCGTTTGTTTCACAAAAAAATGTATTGTATCGCGGTAAAGCACAGGTAAAAAATGGACTATTTAGTTTTAATTTTATAGTGCCAAAAGATATCGCCATAGATGCCGGACCCGGAAAAATCAGCTATTATGCTACAGATGGCATAAGTGATGCATCGGGTTCAGAGCAGCGTTTAATGGTGGGCGGAAAGCCGGTAGCTAATCTAAATGACAATACGGGACCCCGATTGCAATTGTTTATGAATGATATCAATTTTGTAAACGGCGGCATAACACATTCAAACCCCATTTTGGGTGTACTGTTAGAAGACTCCAGTGGTATTAATATATCCGGAAATGGCATTGGACATGATATTGTTGCCATTTTAGATTATGAAAAAAATAAACCTTTGGTTTTAAACGATTATTATGAAGCGGATGTTGACCGTTATCAAAGTGGACAAATTCGATATCCCCTAACTAATCTTAAAGAGGGTTCACATCACATTAGTATAAAGGCATGGGATATTCAAAACAATTCATCGGAAGCCGAACTTGATTTTATTGTTGCGCAAAATAGTGTGCTGGCCTTAAAACATGTTTTAAATTATCCTAATCCATTTACCACGCATACCCGATTTATGTTTGAACATAATCAAGCCTGTCAGCCTTTGTATGTACAGATTGACATTTTTACCGTTTCGGGAAAACGGGTTAAAACCTTACGCGATCAGGTACTTTGCAATGGATTTAGGTATGAGGGTATTGAATGGGATGGCCGTGATGATTTTGGTGACCGCATGGGTAAGGGTGTATACTTGTATAAATTGCGCATACAAAATGCAGCATTAGAAAAAGCAGAGCAAATTGAAAAATTAGTAATACTAAATTAGTACCTTTAACGTTTACTACTTATGAAGGTTTTAGCACCATTTAAATGTATTTTTTTATTACTGGTAACTTTAAATTTTAAATTCGCTGCACAAATTAGCAGCATACAGTTAGGCGGAATCACTACCACCATAAATCCCATTACCACAGCCGTTCCATTTTTATTAATAAGTCCAGATAGCAAACAGGGCGCCATGGGCGATGTGGGCGTTGCTACAGATCCAGATGTACAAAGTACACATTGGAATGTAAGTAAACTGGCATTTGCAGATCGTAAAATGGCATTTGGATTAACGGCCACTCCTTGGCTTCGCAACCTGGTACCCGATATCTTTTTGTATTATTTAAGTTCCTATTATAAGTTAAATAAACGCCAAACCATTTCATCGTCCTTACGGTATTTTACATTAGGTAATATTGAGCTAACCGATGCGCAAGGTACCCGAACCGGTAATTTTAAACCCAATGAATTTGCTTTGGATTTAGGATTTGCGCAACAACTTTCTAAATCCTTTGGCTTAGGTGTATCCATGCGCTATATAAATTCGAGTATCAGCAGGGCTTACTTTAATGGCAGTTCTGGAAATGCAGCAAACAGTGTTGCCGTTGATTTGGGCGGTACATACAGACCTAAAACTTTTTCAGTTAATGGAAAAACCATGCATTTGACCAGTGGCTTTTTATTTTCAAATGTAGGCGCCAAAATAAAATATTCAAATGATGAAAATTTTTTACCAATGAATTTACGCTTAGGTGTTGGGTTAAAAACAGAATTTGATGCTTATAATGCCCTTTCGGTATATTTTGATGTGAATAAATTATTAGTACCCACGCCACCGGTTTATAAGTATAAACTAGATGCTTCAGGTAAACCAACCACTGAAATTGAACTTGACCCCAGTACCGGAAAACGTCTTATTGCATCGGGAAAAGACCCAAATGTAGATGTAGTTACCGGGCTGTTTCAATCGTTTAACGATGCGCCCACTGGATTTCGTGAAGAATTGCAGGAGTTGAATTTATCATTTGGCACTGAATACAATTATAACAATTTGCTTTTTGTACGTGGTGGGTATTTTTATGAACCCATTCAAAAAGGAGGCCGTCAATTTATTACACTGGGATTTGGCACACGCCTTAAAGTATTACATTTTGATGGCTCGTATTTAATCCCAACAAGTTTAAATAATCCGCTTCAAAATACGTGGCGTATTTCCTTGTCTTTTTACTTTGATGAAGCCGGCAAAGAAAGTCCAGAGCCCTGATACATCCAATACTAAAAAAAATAATGTGAAAATTGGTTTAAAACAATTAGCAAGTTTTAATGTACCTGTTATTGTTTTAATTTCTTTTTTGTTTTACCAATGCGGTCGCACCACGAATGCGGATGATGGTTTTTTTTATTACAATGAACAAAATGAAATTACCAGCTTAGACCCTTTAATGGCCAATGGGCAAGAACATATTTGGCCCGTTTCACAGTTATTTAACGGATTATTAAAGTTGGACAGCAATTTGGCTATAAAACCTGATTTGGCTAAATCTTATTCGGTAAGTGCCGATGGCCGACGCTATACCTTTGTACTGCGCAATAATGTATACTTTAATGATGATGAGTGCTTTAAAAACGGAAAAGGCAGACGATTGGTGGCTCAGGATGTTGAATACAGTTTTAACCGCTTACTTGAAAATCCCACGTCGGGTTTACCTGAATTTAACGACCTACTTGATCGCAATACTGAAAATCAGTATACGGGCATGCATTGTGGTAACGATTCTGTATTTGAAATTCATTTAAAACAGCCGTATACTATTTTACCCAAACTGCTTAGCATGCCTTATTTTTTTATTGTACCGCATGAAGCCGTATCGCTTTATAAATCTCAATTTGGAACACATCCCGTAGGAACCGGTCCATTTAAATTTTTTGTATGGGAAAAAGGGAATGCATTGATTTTTCATAAAAACAAACATTATTTTGAAACGGATGCAAAAGGACAGCATCTTCCCTATTTAAACGGTATCCACATCCGAATGATAAAAGATCGTGAAACCGCATTTATGACCTTTTTAGAAGGTAAAACAGATTTAATTAGCGGAGCTGATGCCTTTAATATCAGTGAATTGTTACAGCCAAATGGTAATCTAAAAACGGAATACACCAATAGGTTTGTGCTGCAAAAACACTCGTACATGAAAACCGACTATATAGGTGTTTTAACGGACACTACTTTGACTTTAGTAAAACACTCCCCACTGCGCTTTCCGTTAATTCGAAAAGCCCTGTTTTATGCAATAGACCGTAATGCGCTAATACGCTTTATTCGCAAAGGGGTGGGCATTCCTGCTAGTACCAGTTTTGTTCCCAATTGCTTTAAGGCATTTAATACATCATATACGTCTATTTCAAAAGATTCTATAATTAAAATTTTTAAAACAGCCGGTTATACGGATTTATCACTGTTTCCAAAACTTGAACTTTACATTACAGATAATTATAAGGAACAAGCCGAATTTATACAATCCGAATGGTCCAAAATTGGAATTGTTTGTGAAATACATATAGAACCATCTGCCGTATTACGTCAAAAAGTAAACCGTTCAGAATTATTATTATTTAAAAAATCCTGGATTGCCGATTATGCAGACCCGGAAAGTTTTTTTAGTTTGTTTTACAGCCCAAACAAGAGTCCAAAGGGTGTAAACTATTTTCGTTATGAAAACGCAGCCTTTGATCGACTTTACCAAAAGGCTTTACAAACCCAATCCGATTCTGTTAAACAAGTACTTTACATAGCTATGAATAATCTTTTAATGCAAGATATGCCATACTTAAATTTGTATTATGATGAAGCTATTCGCTTGGTAGGTAAACGAATACAGGGTTTAACCATGCATGCACTAAACCCTTTGGATTTAAAATATGTTTATAAAACACCCCTTAATTCCAAATAAAATCAAACAAAACCTGCGTATTTGGATGTAACGATAAAGCCACCGGACATTCATGAGCCCATTTTATAATACGTTGTTGTTGCGCAACATCGCCGTTAAACGCATTAAACTTGCAACGTATTTCAATTTTTGAAACACGACGCGGTTCCAATTGCATTGTTTTGGTAATGCTTAAAATAGCATTGGGTAGGTCTTTTTGATATTCTTTTTTAAATTTTATTGCAACAACCGTAATCATGCAACTGGCTAGTGCCATTGCCAATAAATCGGTTGGTGAAGTGTGGAGTCCCGAACCGTTATTGTCTTTTGGGGCATCCGTGCGAATACAATCTCCTGAACTTAAATGCTGTATTTCGCATTTAAAATCTCCTACATAATGAAGGTGTGCAATTTCCATGTTTAAAAATAAATAATTTAAAGGCATTGTGTACCTTTATAACATGCTGCGTTTGGTTATTTGTGTTTTGATTTGCGTGTTTAGTTTTGCACATGCACAAAACGGATTTTCAATGCAAGATTCACTTGATGCTGACCTCAATTTAGTATACCGCAAAGAACAGTATACCCGTTTTAACATACATGTTAGAGGTTACGGCATAGCCTTTGGTTTTGGAAGGCACAAAACCGGAACACTTAAGCAAATACAAGAAGGGCAATTTAATACCTGGTCACATCCTAAAAGTTCTACCAGTGTTAGTAATTCAAACAGCGATCGTCCAAGTTATGAATACGGAAAATTATTTTCATTATATGAATTTACCTACCTCTACGGTTATAGAAAAACATTGTTTAGAAAAGAAGACCGTAAAGCTATTGAATGCAGACATCACCTGCTAATGGGGCCAACATTATTTTTAGCAAAGCCCTATTATATTGAAATAGAGCAAGCATTAAGCAATCAACAGTACAGGATATATTCAACCAGATTTAATAATGATGATTTTAACAAAGACAGCCTGAGTGTTTACGGAAGAGCCCCCTTTACAACAGGAATAAATAGCTCACAATGGCATCCCGGTTGTACTTTTAAATACGGATTAAGTTTTGACTACGGAAATTCATTTCAGCGCATTCGCGCTCTTGAAATTGGCATGCAGTTTACACAAGTACTACCGATACCCGGTATAGACCGTATTCAACTAATGTATCAGTATCCTGCCGAAAAACGTTTTTTTAATTTTTATTTAAGTTTGATTTTAGGGTACAAACACAACCGCATATGAAAACAACTGAACTTCGAAAAATTGAAAAACCCGCATGGTTACGTGTAAAACTTCCTGTTGGAAAAGCCTATGCAGAAGTGCGCACAGTAGTTTCAAAGCATAAACTGCATACCATTTGTGAAAGTGGGAATTGCCCCAATATGGGCGAGTGTTGGGGCGCTGGTACTGCCACATTTATGATTTTGGGCAATGTATGTACCCGCAGTTGTGGTTTTTGTGCAGTTGCTACGGGTAAACCACTGCCTGCCGACTGGGATGAACCCCTCAGGGTTGCAGAGTCTGTTAAACTTATGAATGTAAAACACTGTGTAATAACCAGTGTTGACCGTGACGATTTAAAAGATGGTGGCTCACTCATTTGGTCTGAAACCATTAGACAGGTTAGGGAATTAAATCCAGAAACAAAGTTTGAGTGCTTGATTCCTGATTTTGCCGGAAAATGGGATAATCTACAACGAATTATTGATGCACAACCCGACATTGTATCACATAATATAGAAACCGTACGCCGCTTAACACCTCAGGTGCGCATTCAAGCAAAATACGAGCGTAGTCTTGAAGTTATTGAACGATTACACAAGGCTGGAGTTAAAACTAAAAGTGGCATTATGGTTGGTCTCGGTGAAACCAACGATGAAATATATGATACAATAACCGATTTACGTCAACGCGGATGTGATGTGCTTACAATAGGCCAGTACTTGCAACCTACAAACAAACATCTTAAAGTTCAGCGCTTTGTTCACCCCGATGAATTTAATGTATTTAAAACATTTGCATTAAAACAAGGTTTTCGATTTGTGGAAAGCGGCCCCCTGGTAAGATCTTCTTATCATGCTGAAAAACATATATTCTGATGTTTAAATTTACAATTTGCGCCCTTGTATTTTTAGAATTTATACTCTTTAAATATAATGCGCAAATACCACAAAACGCGATGCGTATAGATAGCATTGGTGTTTTAAATTCTTCGGCATTAAGTTCCTATTATAATGCCCTAAATAAAATCTCTGTTGAATCACCAATTCATATAGTTTGTATAGGCGATTCGCATTTACAGGCTGGCATGTTAAGTGATAGCTTACGCAAATATTTGCAAAAACAATTTGGAAACGCCGGGAGAGGTTTATGTTTTCCGTATGCGCTTGCTAAAACAAATGGCTCTAAAGATATAAAATCATACAGTGCCGGTGCATTTCAAAAACATGTAATTACAGATCATCATTTAAATACTAAATGTAAAGTTGGCGTTTCCGGTTATTCTATTGAAAATACATCAAATACAGGCTATGTATATATAGCAACACACTTTAATTATGATAGTTTAAAAATCTTAGGCCATGCTGGCATTAAAGCCGTTTCTATTGATACAAATTATTTAAATGGAAAAGATACCTTTAGAAAGGTTTAATTATTATTAAAAAAGGAGATTCATGGTTTAAAATAACCAAACGTTATAAAATAACTAAAGCTGAGATTATTAAACAGAATCCAAAATATAAAACATTAAAATTAAAACCCGGCATGCGTATTTACTTAAAAGTAAAAACAAAATCTGTTGGATTAAAAACCGAAGGTCCTTCTGATTCACTAATATGTTTACAAATGAATCAAAATGCTGTATTAAATGGATTATATTTTACAAATACCCATCCTGGTATTCGGTTAAGCAGTATTGGAGTAAATGGTGCTACCATGAAAAAATATTTAAACCATCCGGAGTTTTTTAATGCCTTGCAAGAACTTCATCCAAATCTTATTGTACTATGGTTTGGAACAAATGAATCGTATGCTAAATATTCGCCAGAGGTGTTTATGAACGACCTAATTCAAATGAAATCTAAAAATAAAAGCCTTAAACCCAAATGCTTCAATACTTGTAATAACGCCTCCTTTGAGCTTATTAAAAAAAAATAAACCCAATATATTTATAAACACTTATAGTGAACGCATTACATCATTGATGATTGAACAAGATTATGCAGTTATATCATTATATGAATTTTTAAAATTAAAAGGCGGTATGCCATTTTTAAAACGTGAACAATTAATTGCAAAAGATAATGTACACTATACCCAAAAGGGATATACCTATTTAGCTCAACTTATTTATAAAGGATTACTGTTAACACCATAGCTTAGATGCAACGAATAATTTTCTTTTACGTTATTCTAATTGGATTTACCACATGCACATCAACACGCTTTGTAAAACCGCTTAATAAAGGACAAAAAGCAGTATTTGGTAATTTTGGGGGACCCTTAATTGAATTTTCAGGTTTGCCTATGCCCATTCCCTTTGCTACTGTTGGATTTGGATACGGCTTACATAATCGAATAAGTATATATAATTCAGTAGATGTAACCAGTGCCTTATTTGGCGTTTGGCATCATGAAATAGGAATGTCTGCGCATGTTTATAAATTTAAAAATGAACTTGCAATTTCCGTACAGCCCGGACTTCATTTATTTCAAAACCTGCAAACATTTAATGCTTTTAGAATGTATCCTGTAATGGATTTTACAATTTATAAAGAATATATACAAAAGCATTTTATTTTGTATTGTAATGGACGCTTTTGGATGAATGCATATCGGGAATTACAAAATCAAAATACTTTAACTTCAGGAATACATTTTGGGATTCAAAAAAATACAACATCTTGGGCACATCAATTTGAGTTGGGTATAACAGCTCCGGGTATACCTAACACACCCAATGTTGTTGATTTTATAGGAATTCAAAAAAAAGGAGCTCTGGTAATACATTATGCTTTAATTCGTTTTTTTTAATATGAAAAATACATTTGCATACAAATACTTGATTATTGTACCGCTTTGCATATTTTGCGTTGCCTGTTTTAAACTGGATTCAAATTTATTTAATAGCCGAACCGATATAACAACCTATCTGTTTGATGCGTATACAGATGAACAAGATTTTAAATTGGATTCCAGCTATAACATTGATTCTGTATACAGCTTTGATGTATTTTCAAAAACTGCTCAAGAAACAGCACCTACTCGTATAAAAGCCTGTTTAATTGGATTTAAACATAAACTTAAAACAGATACTGTTATTTTGTATTGCCACGGAAACAAATGGCACATGGATTTTTATTGGCAACGTGCCAAACTTTTAGCTCATATTAATGGAAAATGCCGTTATCCGGTTTTATTTTTTGATTATAGAGGTTTTGGATTAAGTGAGGGACAATCCAGTGAAACAGCCATGTATGCCGATACGCGTGCCTGTTTGCAATGGCTCAAAGATCAAGGCGTTGTGTCTAATCGCTTAATACTATATGGCTTTAGTTTAGGAAGTGCTCCCGCAACCGAAATCTGCTCACATGTAACAGATAATCCTATTTCACCCTCAAAATTAATTCTTGAAGCTCCCTTTGGAAGTTCTGAAATAATGGTAAAGGACGCATCTCGAATAAATTTGCCTGCATCTTATTTTACAAATCTAAAAATTGATAATTGTGAAGAAATTAAAAATGTTTCTATTCCACTTTTATGGACGCATGGCACAAGTGATATGTTTTTAAATTATAAAACACATGGCGAAGTGGTTTATAACAATAAACATTATGGCTATAAAACCAAATATCTAGTTGAAAATGCCGGCCATGATAACATTCCAAATACAATGGGATTTGATGTTTACTTACATGAAATAGGAAAATTTATTCGCATGGATGTAAAATAAAGTTACACACCTAAAAAAATCGCAGATGTGAATTTGCCACCCAACCCTCTTGTTGGAATTCAGTTTCAATAAGCGTCCAATGCTCAGAAGTTTGTATTGGTTTAAAATACGAACCCTCAGGAAGCACACCACGCGACTCTGATGCCGTGTTGGGCTCAGCATAATATTTAACCTGTGATGCAATAATAATGCCTTGATTTTGGGTAGTTTGGTGTTGAAATTGCCATAAACCTAAACCTAAAGTAATTCCAAAAACCGAAATAAATACAAGATTAAAAATTACATGAAATTTTAATGTATAAATAAAACAGTATGTAAAAAACATAAATCCTAAAATCAAAACTATAATGTTAATTATAAACCAAAATGTATAGGAAATATTATATTGAAGCTTCTGTTTTATAAATTTCCATAATTGAAATTCAGGTTGTGGTTTTTTTTGATGTAAAATTTCTAAATTATAATATGCATTTGTGTAGCCCGGTTTTAATTTTAACGCACAATTATAATGCCATAAAGCTTGTCCCAACAAGCCAGCTTTAAATGCAGCATTACCACAATTATAATGTAATTCTGGGGCATTAATAACTTTAAGTTGTTGGCGGTAATAAAACAGTGCGGAATCATACATTTTTTTACTGTAGCAGTATTCAGCCCTGTTGGAGTAGAAATACGAATGATCGGCAGAAAAATAATTCCTGTTAAAACAAAAAATAAAAAAAACTAAAAATAGATTACGGTAAATCATGTTGTATACAGGCATGTATGTTTTTAAACAGTGTAAGATGCTGATCAATAATATCGTTTATATTAGAAGCGTCGGCTTGTTTTGCATAGGCAAATTGCTGTGCATTTTCAAGATTTTGGCACAAATCGGCATATAATAATTTTAAATCTGAATGAGGCGTATGGGCAGTGTAATGGAACTGCGTATTATAATATGAATTAATTTTTAAAAAGTACGAATCCCAAATTTTAATAATATTTTGAAATGCAAGCGATTGATTTACCGATGCATGTTTTAATTGCCTGAACGCTTTATCCGTTTCTGTATAAATACGATTTTTAGGTTTTTTATTAAATATAAAGCCCATTGAATTACGAATGAATGGAACCTGTAATAAAAATAAAACGCCCGTACATACACTTAGTAATACATACCACCATGTATATGCAATACAATTTGAATGCACTACCGGATTAAATGTTTTTTCAATGTAGCGAATATCTTGTGTTTCAGAAACTGAAATCAGGGGTTCTGACTTGGATTTTGCTTTCCATGAATTGGCCTGTGCATTTACATTTCCATTTACTTGCAAGGTAAAAACAGGTGTGGATTTGGTATAATACGTGGCTGTTTTAGGATTAAAATAACTAAATAAAATTGGCGCTATATGATATTTACCCGGAAAACGAGGCACAATTGTAAAATCGAATGTTTTAGAATTATCTGTTGAACTGATTTTAGGTTCATATACCTCTAAAGAATCTGTCCACATGAGTTTTGGCAATTGAACTAAATTAAAATTACCTTGGCCTTCAATGTTAATTTTAATATTAAATGCTTCGTTTACTTGAAGTGAAGAGGTACTAATGTTAGCATTCATGTTAAAATCACCAACAGAACCCGTAAAGTTTTGGGGCTTGTGCAAATCCGGGAGTGCCAAAACCTCAATGGTCTGTGGTTTAGCCTGCACAGCAACAGCAACCTCATCATACGTATTTCCCCCAAACAATTGCTCAAAAATATTTTGAGACTGTCGTTGCGTTTCACGACGAATAATAATTTGTGCTGTACTCGTTTTTAAATCTGCTTTCCGGGTTTTAATGCGGTAATTTGATTTCGTAAAGCTGTATGTGTATAATACATACGACCATCCAATTGTTCATTTTGTAACTGATTTTGTTCTTGCCCTATAGGTTTTGAGTAAAAGCCCAAGTATTCGGCTTGCATGGGTTTTTGATACGCCAAAATGGGATATGGAGAATAAAGCTTTTGTATTACTTCAACCGATTCTCCTACATAAAGCGTGGTTTTGGATATTTGAGTTTTTACAAAAATAGATTCAGAACCTGCACCTTTTGGGTTACCGTTTGGAGTTTTTGCAGCATTTGAGGTTCCAGAACTTACAATATCAACAGTACTGGATGGTCCATTATACACTTTTCCGTTTAATTTAAATTTGGGCGCAACAATATTAAATTTTCCAGTATTTGATGAAATTAATACCCATGAAATAATAAATTGAGAGCTGGCTTGGCCGTTAATATTTTGATAACTACTCATTTGATTGGGCCCTGACATTACCTGCAATCCTGAAAAATCAGGCCATTTTATAACTTCTTCAGGTGCAGCAGGCAATATAACCTGGTATTCAAACGGACTACCAGCAGCATTGGTTTTTGAACTTAATTGAATGGTAAATTGCTGTGCCCAAACACCATTGAATCCAAGCAAAACGCATAACACCAATTTACCAATCGATTTCATCTGTACCTGTAATTTTTGATTTTGGTTTTTGATTAGATTTTTCTTGTTGCATTAAAGCTTTTAAAATCTGTTCGGCCTGTTGTTCTGAAATTTTGTTGGCTTGAGATTGATTTTTATCAGAATTGTTTTGAATGTTTTTAGGTTGGGATTGTGAAGCGCCGTTTTGTTGTTTTTGCTTTTGCTTTAAGGCAAAGGATAAATTATAACGGGCGTTTTCATCACGAGGATTTAATTTTAAGGCCATTCGCAATTGAGCAATAGCTTTATCATAAGCTTTATTATAAATGTATAAAGTACCTAAATTATGACATATAGATTGCATGGTATCCCGATGTATTGTTTTTTTAGAGAGGGCTTCGAGATATTGTATTGGCGGTTGAAGTAAAGATGTAAAAACCGAATCCTTGGCTTTTTGTGGTGTATATTGTAATATATATTCTAAACCTTGTAAATATGATAAATTATAAAGTGCAGGAACATAATCAGGATTTTCCTTTAGAGCATCTTTGTAAAACGATTTAACTGTATTAAAACCTGCAGCATTAAATGAATTTTGTAGTTTAAATTGTTTATTACCATTGTAAACATATTTAGGCGCCTGCGCATGTGATACCGAAAATGTAAACAATACAATTACTAACAACGTAAAACGCCTAAACCTGTATGCAGATTTAAACTCAATAAAAATATCAAGTAAAAAAAACAGGGTTAAAAAAGCCAATACCGTTTGATATTGATTGGTGTAAAAATCAATTTGAGAATTTTGATTTTTGGTTTTTTCAAGTTTTTCAATTTCAGAAAAAATGTGTGATAATCCTAAATCGGACGGTGATGCTTTAACGCAAACAGCATGCGTTTTTAATGCAATAGATTTTAATAATTCTAAATTTAGTTTTGAAATTACTACCTGACCTTCAGCATTTAGTTTAAATCCAGAAGCTTTACCATTTATAAAATTAGGTATAGGTACGCCCGACTCGGTTCCAATGCCTATAGTGTGCACGGGAATATGACGTTCAACAGCATTATCACAAATATCTAAAGCAGCAGCATCATGATTTTCACCGTCTGTAATTAAAATCACAGCAGAAGATGCAGCTTTGCCTTTTGGCAAGGACTCTAGTGCTAATTGCAGAGCATCTGAAAGGTGTGTGCCTTGTTTGCTTAACATATCAGTAGATATGGCTTCTAAAAAAGAAATGGCAGAATTATAATCTGGAGTTAATGCAAATTGCTTAACAGCTTCGCCAGCAAATACAATTAATCCAATACGATGTCCCTCACATTTTAAAAACAATTGTTGTAAAGCACGTTTTGCCAAAAAAAGACGATTGGGTTTAAAATCCTCGGCCAGCATACTATTACTTACATCAAGACAAATCATAATGTCGGCACCTTTAGTTTTTCGCTTTATTTGTTTTTGACCCCCTTGTGGATTTGCCAAGGCAATAACAAAAAGCATGCAAACCACTAAAAATAAAAAAAACCGAGCTATAAAAAACTGCTTTGACTGCATGGGTAAAGCAAGATCCAAAGCAGGTCCCCCAATCCGTTTTCTAAAATTATGCCGACGTTTAACATAGACATAAAAAAATAGTGCCATTGGGATAATACCCCACAGTAACCATAAATATTCAGGACGCTCAAACCGCATTAATATAAAATTGTTTTATAATAGGTATTTTTTAAAATCCAAGATAAAAGCCACAGTATACATGCTGGTATTAAAACCCAACGATAATAGGGCACATGACTTACCGTAAGCGTTTCATCAAATTTTGTTTTTTCAAGTGCATTAATTGTTTTGTAAATGGATTCCAGCTCATCTAACGACGTGGCTCTGTAATACATTCCACCTGTTTTTTTGCTAATACCTTTTAATAAAGCTTCATCAATTTCTACATCGGTGTAATCAAAACCAAAGCTACCATCCGGATTTAACCGCGCAGGCGAAAGTGCTTTTCCGCGTTTTCCAACACCAATACTATAAACCCGAATTTGGTATTGCTGTGCCAAATCACCAGCAATTTCGGGACTAATTTCACCTGCATTATTTACCCCATCACTAACCAAAATAAGCACCTTACTTTTTGCGTTGCTTTTATTTAAACGCGCCACCGCCATGCCTATTCCGGAACCTATAGCAGTACCCTGATCGTTTGTACCAGCTTCAATATCCTGTAATTGCTGCAAAACAAATTTATGATCAATGGTTAACGGACATTGCGTATGCGCAAAGCCGCCAAAGGTTACCAATGCTATACGATCGTTTTGACGTTTAGATATAAAATCTGCAAGTACACGTTTGGCAACTGTTATACGGTCTGGATTAAAGTCTTTAGATAACATCGAAACGGAAACATCAAGCGTAATTATCATATCTACACCTTCTACTTCTGTTTCCGAAAAGGCCGTTTTAGATTGTGGTCCTGCTAAAGCTATAATGAGCAAAACCAAGGATAGCATTTTAAGATGAAATGGAAATAAGCGTGTTTTAATTTTTAAATTGGGGGTATACGAATTCAACTCCTTAAAATATGGAAAGCTAAAAGCAACTGGTGCTGCATTTAATTTTAAATATAATACGGCATATGCTACCGGAACAAGCAATAAAAACCATAAACACCATGAACTTTCAAAACGGATGTAACTTAAATCTATCATTGCTGGGAGTTTAAATACATACGGGTTTGTTCAACAAAAGATTTAGAAAGATTTAATAATTCGCGATGAAGCGCTTCATTATGAAACTGCTTTGCAAATTTGGCAAAATCGCTATGGGTTAATATACGTTCTAATGCATTTAAAATTTGGGTATCCGTAATATGCGTTCTAATATAATCTAAAAGTTCAGCAGATGTTAATTCCATTACAGTACATTGATATCTGTTTTCAATATAAATTTTTAAAATTTCAGTTAGTTGTGAGTAAAATAATTTTACATCACCTGTTTTCCAAACTTCATGTTTTAACAATGCATTTAAATCCTCTAAAGCTTTAACATCAGGCGGCACCTGTACTTGTAATTTTGACGTGTTTGATTTTTTATAGCGTTTTAAAATATACCAAATAGCAAGGATTATAAGCACAAAAGCAATACCACCTATTATTACATGCTTGGTATACCATGTCCAGTCAAATGGTATTTCAATAAGGGGTTTTAATGGCTTAAGTTTTGTAATACTTGTATCCGTAGGTACGGTTTGAGCTAAAAATGTAAACTGTGGAATTGAAAATTTTTTAGTGCTGTCATTTAAAAGTTTTATTTGCCAGTTTGGTAATGAAAAAACACCAGAATCGTATGCCGTAACAGATAAACAACATTGCTGTATATTGTTTTGCTGTTGCATGCGAGCAGGTAACAAACTAGAATTTAATACCGTAACAGGATCCGCATCATTTGTTTGGGTAGTAGGCCATTGCAACTTAATTTGGGATGTAGTGTAACTTGCCGTAATTGTTAAGGTTAATGGCTCCCCAATTCGGATTTTAGAACCCGATGATAACACATCAAGTTTAACCTCCTGTGCCCAAAATAAACCCGAGTACATACATATCAAGGCAAAAACCAAAGAATAATTTTTATACATCAGGCAGATTTTAAAAACTGAATTAAAGGCAAAATGTATGAACTATTGGTATTTATGGGTAAAGCACGAATACCAGATTCTTTAAAAGTACTGTGTTTTTCAGAGTAAAAACGATCGGTTTGTTGCTTAAAATGTAATTTAAATGCTGCGCTGGACGTATCCACCCACATGTATGCGCCGGTTTCAGGATTTTGTAAGGGTAGAATTCCTAATTCAGGTAATTGCAATTCTAAAGGGTCAAAAACATCCAAAACCATTACCTCGTGTTTATGCGCTAGTACTTTTAATTGTTTATTATAATCTGAACTTTTAAAATCGCTTAAAATAAAAATCAAACTCTTACGTGAAATACGTTTAATACAATCTTTAAATGCAAACGCTAAGTTTGTTTTTGAATGTGAAGACTTTAATTGTACTAGCGTATTTACAAATCGGGGTATGTTATGCATTCCCTTAACCGGTGGTATATAACTTTCGAGTTTATCAGAATACGCCAGTAATGTACACTTATCATTGTTTTGCAATGCCGCAAATGCCAACAATGCTGCGATTTCAATAATTAAATCCGCTTTACGTTGAAATTGACTGCCAAATAATGTACTCCATGACACATCAATTAATAGTACCACATTAAGTTCACGATCTTCTTCAAAAATTTTAACATAGGGCGCATTAAAACGCGCCGTAACATTCCAGTCTATACTGCGAACATCATCCCCGGGTACATATTCCCGAACCTCAGAAAATGACATACCCCTACCTTTAAATGCACTTTGATAGGCCCCTGAAAACAACTGACTGGATTGCTTTCGGGTTTTTAATTGTATTCGTTTAATTTTTTTAAATACTTCAGCGCTTGTCATAACATATTATGGCACTTCTGTAAGTTTTAAAATTTCGGTAATAATAAAATCCGTAGTTATCTGCTCCGCCTGTGCTTCATAGCTTAAACCTATGCGATGCCTCATAACATCATGTGCTACAGCACGAACATCCTCTGGAATTACATATCCGCGACGTTTCATAAACGCATACGCCTTTGCGGCCAAAGCCAAATTGATACTGGCACGAGGTGAAGCACCATGTTGAATATGAGATTCAAATTCCTTTAACTGGTGGGCCTTAGGATCGCGTGTTGCAAAAACAAGCTGAACAATGTAGCGCTCAATTTTTTCATCCATGTAAACATTTCTAACCAATTTTCTGGCCTGAATTAAATCTTGCGTATTTAAAACCGGTAACGGCTTAGGTAAACCGTCAGGATTTAAATTTAAAGACACAATTTTACGCTCCTCTTCAGCTGTAGGATAACCCACTTTAACATGAAGCATAAAACGATCCATTTGGGCCTCAGGCAGCGGGTATGTTCCCTCCTGCTCTATTGGATTTTGAGTGGCTAATACCAAAAACGGATCCGGTAATAAAAATGTATCTTGACCAATCGTGATTTGACGTTCTTGCATAGCCTCTAATAATGCCGACTGAACTTTGGCTGGAGCCCGGTTGATTTCATCGGCTAAAATAAAATTGGCAAACACGGGCCCTTTTCTGATTTGAAATTGTTCGGTTTTTGGACTATAAATTTGAGTACCTAAAATATCCGCCGGTAGTAAATCAGGGGTAAATTGTATTCTACTAAAACTGGCTTGTGTTGATTTGGCTAGGGTTGTTATGGAAAGTGTTTTAGCAAGTCCGGGTAAACCTTCTAATAAAATATGACCGTTGGTTAATAAGCCAATTAAAAGCCGGTCCGTAAGATGTTTTTGTCCTACAATTACTTTATCCATTTCTAACTGAAGCGCTTCAATAAATGCACTTTGTTCGCGAATTTTTGCATTTAATGCGGGAATGTCTAGTGGCGTTTCGCCAGATGCAGATTTTGAAAGATTAAACGCGCCGGCAGGATCAGAGGATGGTAGATTTGTGTATTCCATAAAGTGTTCAAAAATAAACGTGTTGTAGTACTTACAAAGGTTACAGCCGTTAAAAGATGTTAAGCCTTAACGTTCTTTGCGACGTTCCTGCACCGGTAAAGGATGTTGAGAAATAGACTGGTAAAGCGATTTATTTTTAACAAGTTGCACTGCTGCATAAAGGGCCTCACGAAAGGAATCTGGATGAGCCAAGTTTTTACCTGCAATATCAAATGCTGTTCCGTGATCAGGGCTTGTTCTAATGAGGGGTATACCTGCCGTAATATTTACACCGGTATAAAACGCTTTCATTTTAAACGGAATGAGTCCCTGGTCGTGATACATGGCTAACACAGCATCAAATGATTTATAAAGTTCCTTTGCAAAGAAAGCATCGGCCGCATACGGACCAAACACCAGTTGATCGGGTTTAAAATTTAAAATTGCAGGTTTAATAATAAGCTGTTCTTCTTGACCCATCAGCCCTTCATCACCGGCATGTGGATTTAATCCCAAAATAGCAAGTTTAGGTTTTTGAATTCCAAAATCTGTTATTAATGTATTACGCAACTGTGTTATTTGCGCAATGAGTTTAGGCGTTTGCAACGCTTCGGCAATTTTATTTAATGGAATATGAACCGTGGCTAGAGCAATACGTATAGGATCGTTTGCACTCAAAATCATTAGCGGCGATGCATTGGTAACATGAGCCAAGTATTCTGTATGTCCTTTATATGGAAAGGCTTCCGAATAGGTATTTTGTTTGTGTATAGGGGCTGTTACAATCGCATCTAAATTTTTAGATTGCAACGCATTTACAACAGTACAAAACGATTCAACAGCCATTCGGCCGGCCTCAGGTGTTAATGAACCGGGCATGGTATTAAAACCCTCATCGGGTAAAGTTACCAGTTGAATTTTTCGTGAATGACTATCCGGTTTGTCTTTTACATAATGCAAGTGGAAATCGTCCAGCCCCAATTGTTTTTTATAAAATGAAAATACACGTTGCGAGCCATACACAACTGGCACCATGAGATCTGTAATTAAAGGATCTTTTAAAGCCTTTAAAATAACTTCGGGACCTATACCATTAGGGTCACCCATTGAAATACCAATTACCGGCCTTTTGTGTTCCATTGTTGCAATTTATATTTTTTACGGTACTGTTCGGCCCGATGTTCTTGATGCGAATCAATGGAAATAGCATTTCCATTCCATACAATACGAGTTACCTGATGAGTTTTTACATCTAATATGGATCCTTTAGAAACAAAGAAACAAGCCTTTTTACCAGTTGCTAAAGATCCCCATTTTAACGAAATACCCAATATTTCGGCAGCATGCAGCGTCATTGCCTGAATGGCTTGTTCTTGCGGTAATCCATAGGCAACAGCCTGACCGGCCATAAAACATAAATTTCGGGCTTGCATGGCTTCCATGTCTCCAGCACATTGAAATGCAAAACGAACACTGTCCATAAATAATTTTGAAGCTGCCGAAAACGGCAAATCAATTGGATCATCCGGATGTTCTGGAAGCGCAAATACACGCGCCAATAATACCGGAATATGATGGGCTTTTAATACATGTGTTACTTTCCACGCTTCTTCGGCTTCAACCAACACCGGATAGGGAATTTGGTACATCTGAATCCAATTAATTACTGCCAAAATATCGCGCGCGTAATGTACATGAATATACATACGCTGATCCCCTTTTAAGCAAGCACATAAGGCCTGCAAACGGATATCAACATGTTGTGAAGATGCCATGCAATATGAACGGGCCTGATCAAACATTCGATTTAACTGTTCCCGGTCATTTGTATACTGTTTTAACTGTTTGGTGTAAAGATCTCCTGACGTTTGCGGATATTCCGGAAAATTAATATGCATACCATCATCCTTAAGCACAGTAGCATCCTCCCAATTCCAGGCGGTAAGTGCCATAATTGATGACTGTCCGCTAATTCGTCCACCACGTGGCGTAACCTGTGTAAGTAACACACCGTTTCTACGCACTGTAGGTAAAATGGGATTATCTGTATTAAAAACCATTTGGGTGCGCAGATGTGGATTATACGCACCAACATCTTCAAAATCTCGTGATGCTCGGACAGCCTCAGCATCATGTAGTCCTAAAATAGAATTTGGATTTATAAGCGCAGGATACACCTGCTGTCCCGAAAGATCAATAATAGAATCAAAGGAGGCCGGATTTATTTTAAATCCCTGTTGAGACATCACCGACGCTATGGTATCAGATTGCGTAATTAAAATTCCCGGATATATACGGGTTCCGTTTCCAACATGTATATCCGCATTTATATAGGCAATGTGCTGGGCCACAAATACCTTAGTACAACAAATAAGTACACATAGTATATAGCGTAAACGTAATGTCATCATTTTCTATTCAGAATCAAGCGTTTCACAGTGGTAATAGCGATGTGGTTTTGGTGCTGGTACTGTAGTAGAAACACCTTTGGATTTTAATTGCCGTATTTTTGAAATCAAACGTGTTTTTTCTGCGTCGTTTCTTAAAAGTAAATATTTATAATTTGCCTGGCTGTAATACATTTTACCATCAATAAAAGTATACGCAACTTTTGTTTGAACCGACAAAGGATCGCCATCCCAAATTACAAGATCCGCATCCATGCCCACTTTTATGGTTCCCACACGGTTATTAAGGTGTAGCATTTGAGCCGGATTTACTGATATTAAAGCCAATGCCTGGGCAGGACTGAGTTGGCCATACTTAATGGTTTTAGCCGCTTCTTGATTTAAACGCCTGGCCATTTCTGCGTCATCGCTATTTATAGATGTAACTACACCCATTCGGGTTAGTAATTCTGCATTGTATGGAATAGCTTCCATAACCTCATGCTTGTAGGCCCACCAGTCTGAAAACGTAGAGGCAAATACCCCATGGGCCTTCATTTTATCTGCCACTTTATAACCTTCTAAAATATGTGTAAATGTATTAACCTTAAAATTAAAATCAGAAGCCACATGCATTAACATGTTAATTTCACTTTGTACATAGCTATGACAGGTAATAAAGCGTTTTGCTTGAAGAATTTCAGAAAGGGATTCTAAATTAAGATCTATGCGAAACGGAAGATTTTTTTGGCGGGCCTCTGCTTTGGATTTTGAGTACGCGGATGCACGTGTAAAATAATCGCGGTATACTTGCTCTACACCCATACGGGTTTGGGGGAAACGCTGATTTTGATAATCGCCCCAATTGCTTTGCTTAACATTTTCACCTAAAGCAAATTTTATAAAAGCATCCGCATGTTCAAACAACATGCCCTCTGCCGAAGCACCCCAACGTAATTTTATAACCGCACTTTGACCCCCAATAGGATTTGCCGAACCATGAAGTAATTGCGCAGCAGTTACACCTGAAGCCAATTGACGGTAAATACTCACATCTTCAGGATTAATGGCATCTGCCATACGTACTTCAGCCGAACTGGCTTCGGTGCCTTCGTTTACACCACCACGCAGCGCAATATGACTGTGTTCATCAATAATTCCAGGTGTTAAATGCATGTTGTGTGCATCAATACAATGCATTTTAGCTTCTTGATACGGTATTGTTTTTTCTATAGAAATTATTTTTCCCTTATCAATTAGCACATCAAAAATTAAAGGCTTTACAGAGTCTTTGAGCCATACATGAGCCTGACGAATTAACAACGGTTTTGGGTTGTGTAAGGCAGCTATTTCTGAGGCCGTTTGCCCATAGGCGGTAAACGGGTACCAAATTGCTCCAACATTATGCTCTATTGAATCGATGGATACACGCTGGCGTACCAGCTGAGAATAATTTTCAACTTTAGGTATTTTAACCTGAAACGATGAATCATTATAGGACAGCTGGCCCTCCCAGTACTTTTGGTTGGTATTGTAAATTCCTGAAAAGATATAAGTACCCGAACTGTCTTTGTAATTCCAGTAAGCCTGATGACCATGCCATTGAATGGCATGTTTGGCATTTACTGATATTAAACCCGAGCCTTGAACAGATAAGGTAAACATCTGCAACGTATTGGGATACCGAAAAACACCCTCTAGGTCTGCGGATTCAGGAGCATGGTATTTAAACTCTTGTCCTGACACCCAGTGTGAAAGCATAATGCATCCGGATTCAAAAATGGAAGTATTTGTAATAAAAAAATTAGCATGATACCCACTTTTAATACTGCCTAAAAACGGATCTACGCCTAATAATTTAGCTGGTAAAACAGTTAAAGCCTCTAATGCCTTAGATTGCTGCAGCCCGCGCGTAACTGCTTTTTGAAGGTTTACAAAAAACTGTTCCGATTTTAGTATGCCCTGCGATGTTAAGCAAAAGGGAATATGCTGTTGTTGAAACATATAGGGATTAGATGGTGCAAGTTCCCAGTGTTTAAGTTCCGATAACGTTATCCTGGAGGCATACGCTGGATGATCAACATCAGGCATTTCTGGAAATTTTAAGGGTAAAATATAATTATATCCTGATGCTTTAACTTCTTGAATGCGCTGGTATTCATCTCCTGATGATACTATCCACGGATTCCATTTAAATTCTTGAGCCAGTTTGGAAAATCCTAATGACTCCCATTTATTGCGTGAAACAAAAATCATTGGATACTTTAAATTAGCATTAAATGCCTCTAATGTTTTATTGGGTTCTTGAGATTGCTGAATATACCATTGGGCATCATAGGCGGTTTGTCGCAACAATGCCATAGCACCGGTTAAAGAAGAAGGATAATCTTGTGGCGAGGAACCCTTATCAAAACATACCATTGATGTACTTTTTGCTTTAATAATTTGAGTTTGTTCAGAAATTTGATGTAATTCAGTAAGCACCGCGGTTCCTCGGGCGATACCGTCCAAATGATGACTGTTGATAATTGCAAAACCCGATTTACGAAATTGATCTGCACGTTCAGCATCGAAATGGTAATAATCCTGAGCCTCTATTTCAGATCGAATGGCCATATTCCAACCCCAGTTTGCAGTACGGGTATTAAAAAGCTGCGGGCCCGGTTGGGTTTTAGGAGCATACGTTTGTGCTGTTATTCCAAAATCAGAGTAGGTTTCAATAAATGACGGATAGATATATGCGCCATTTAAATCATGATGAATGGCTTCCTGTGGTATTTTAATATTTTTTCCAACCTCCAAAATAACAGACCCCCGAATTAGTAACTGGGCATCGGACAATGTTAAGGTTGGATTTACAATAATTTGGGCATGTTCAAACACATGTACGGCCTGGTTGGAAAAAGGCGCGCCATTTACAGGAAATGTTTGTTGTGCATTAATATCTTTTAAAATGCATAACAGACCAAAAATTATATAATAAAAAGTATACTTCATTTAAAGATCATAAAAATAAGGGAATTAAAAAATTAAAACCCTATAGGAACCTTCATTTTTTTTATATTTATACGATATATTATGGCAACCGGATTTTTTCACACCCATTATTTAACAGTTATATTGTTTTTACTGTTATATGTTATTAAAACCATTTTATTATTAAGCGGGCGCGACCATTTATTGGAACGTTTTTCAAAATCTACACGTGTACCGGAAATGATTATAAGCAGTCTTTTTTTAATTACAGGAATTTATCTTTTAACACAAACCCCTCTGGGGGGTCCACGTGACTACCTGTTATGGATAAAACTCACCTTAATTGGACTTTCTATACCAATTGCCGTAATTGGTTTTAAACGAAAAAATAAAATTTTAGCAGCACTAAGCTTACTTTGTATTACAGCCAGTTTTGGATTGGCTGAAGTTTACAAGAATCATAAATTAGTTGTTAATAATACAGGCATAACTGATATTAGAACTTTGTACAAAAATAATTGCGCATTGTGCCACGGCGAAAACGGAGATGCTGGGATAAACGGCTCTAAAAATTTAAAAATAACAACTTTAAAAGAATCTGAAATTATAGACATCATTCATAATGGAAAAAATACCATGCCAAAAGCGTCATTAGATGATTTACAGATTAAAGCAATGGCGAGGTTTGTACTAGACAGCTTACGCAGCAAATAAACATGGCTAAGGTATCTTTAATACCTGAAACTATTTTAAAATCATGTGTTTTGGTAGGTGTTATGACACGCCATCAAACCGAATTAAAAACTCAGGAATACCTTCAGGAATTAGAATTTTTAGCCCTAACGTATGGTTTAAAAACACAGCACACCATAACACAACGCTTGGATGTGCCCGACACCTCGTATTTTATTGGTAAAGGTAAACTCGATGAACTGAAGCATTATGTTGATGAAAACAGCATTGAGGTGATTGTTTTTGATGATGAGCTTAGTCCCTCTCAGCAACGCAACATAGAAAAAGCCATTCCAAAAAAAATTTTAGATCGCACCAGTTTAATTCTTGAAATTTTTGAACAACGCGCGCATACCGCCTATGCAAAAACACAGGTTGAATTGGCCCGCTTACAATACCTGCTGCCCCGACTTACCGGCATGTGGACACATCTTGAACGGCAACGCGGGGGCACCGGTACCCGTGGCGGTGCTGGTGAAAAAGAAATTGAAACCGATAGGCGGATTGTACGAAATAAAATTGCATTATTAAAAAAACGACTCGGCGACATCGATCGCCAAATGGTTACACAACGCAAACATCGCGGTGAAATGGTTCGCGTTGCACTGGTTGGCTATACCAATGTTGGAAAAAGCACCATTATGAATGTTTTAAGTAAAAGCCAGGTGTTTGCTGAAAACAAATTGTTTGCAACCTTAGACACCACGGTACGTAAAGTACATATGAATGCCCTTTTTTTTCTTTTATCCGATACCGTAGGCTTTATTCGCAAACTTCCAACAACACTGGTAGAAAGTTTTAAATCGACCCTTGATGAAGTACGTGAGTCCGATTTACTCGTACACGTTATTGATATATCTAATCCGGCTTTTGAAGATCAGATTAAAGTTGTACAATCTATACTTTCAGAAATTGGTGCAGCACAAAAAGATCACATTTTAGTATTTAACAAAATCGATTTATATTTTAAAAATCAACCTGCAATAGATGATTTAACAAACATATCTAAATTACCCCAAGATTTAAATACTTTAAGAGCCTCTTGGAAAGCCCAATATCAGCCTTGTTTGGATGTATTATTTATTAGTGCAACTGAAAAAACACAACTGGATGTGCTTCGAAATACATTATACGAACATATTTTACGTATACAGGGACAAAAATACCCCTATCTATTACACCATTACGGATGAGGCTGGAATTTAAATTTGCTACACCCGAGGATCTTGAACAGATTACATGCACCTACAATGCTGCAATTGCTTTGGGGGGAATTACAGCGGATACCACAGCACAAAGCGTTAACAGTCGTTTAATCTGGTACAATCAACACATTGAATCCCAATTACCTGTATGGACCATTTATTGTAATAAAAACTATTGCGGATGGATGTCCTTGAGTGCATTTTATGGGCGACCTGCCTATTTGGGATGCAAAGAAGTTAGTATTTATCTAAATCCTGAGTTTTACAATCAGGGAATTGGCACACATGCACTTTTAGAACTAATAAAATATGCACAAGCGCATAACCTACACACGTTATTAGCCTTTATCTTCAGTAAAAATCTCAACAGTATTCATTTGTTTGCTAAATTGGGTTTCAAACCTTGGGGCGTTTTACCCGAAATTGCCGATGTAAAAAATTATTTTGAAAATCTTGAAATATGGGGATTAAAACTGTAATTATTAACCTTGCTGTATGTATATCTTATATATAAATATTTAAATTAAGGTCAATTCGGTTTAGCTTTGCATTATCTATGAAAACGCTTGCACGTCGTTTAGACACTATATCCGAATCGCAAACCATTGCGATGGCACGTAAAAGCAGAGAACTTAAAGCGGCCGGTATTGACGTTATAAGTTTAAGTTTGGGTGAACCTGACTTTGCAACGCCTGATCCCATAAAAGAAGCTGCTATACATGCCATAAATCAAGATTTTTCATATTACACACATGTGTCTGGCTATTTAGAATTGCGTGAGGCTATTTGCCGCAAATTTAAGCGCGATAATTTATTAGATTTTAAGCCCCATCAAATTGTAGTATCCACTGGCGCAAAGCAAAGTATAGCCAATGCCGTTTTAGCACTTGTTAATCCGGGAGATGAGGTAATTATTCCGGCACCATATTGGGTGAGTTACATTGAAATTATAAAATTGGCCGAAGGGGTACCAAAAATTTTGCACACTACACTGGCATCTGACTTTAAATTATCGGCATCTGCATTAGAACAGGCCATTACTCCAAAAACAAAATTACTTTTGTTTAGTACACCGTGTAATCCAACCGGAACCGTATACAGTAGAGAAGATTTAAACGCCTTAGCGGATGTACTTATAAAACATCCCCAAATACATGTTATTAGCGATGAAATCTACGAACATATTACTTTTGAAGGCCAACATGTTTCAATGGCACAGATAGAGGCACTATCCGAACGCGTAATAACTATTAATGGAGTATCCAAAGGGTTTGCCATGACGGGATGGCGCGGTGGCATATTGGCTGCAAGTGCCGAAATTGCCGAAGCTTGTGATAAAATTCAAGGTCAAATAACATCGGCTACCTGCAGTATTACCCAAAAAGCCATGCATGCCGCCATGGAATTAGATTATAACAAGCATATAAAACCGATGCGCGATGCTTTTTTAAAACGCAGAGATTTAGCCTTAACACTATTAAAATCCATTCCGGAAATCCAATTCAATTGTCCTCAGGGTGCTTTTTATATTTATCCGCAAGTTGATGCCCTTTTTGGAAAATCAAAAGGCAATTTTACAATACAACATGCCAGCGATTTATGCCATTATCTTTTAGAACATGCCCATGTAGCCGTTGTACCAGGAGCTGCATTTGGAGATGATCGGTATTTACGTTTTTCGTATGCTACTTCCGAAGACAATCTCAAAAAAGCCTTGTATCGCGTTCGTGATGCTATTGCTGAATTAAGTTAATACCATGAAAAAAACTTTTAAAAAAGAAGCCATACGGCAATTGTTTAAGCAGTTTAACCAACTGAATGTTTTAATCATTGGGGATGTAATGTTAGATAATTACATTTGGGGTAAAGTCCACCGCATATCACCTGAAGCACCGGTTCCCATTGTTGCCGTACAAAAAAAAGAAAAACGTTTGGGAGGTGCTGCAAATGTAGCCCTCAATGTACAAGCCATGGGAGCCAATCCTATTTTATGTTCGGTAATAGGAGTTGATGCTGACGGCCAAACGTTTTTAGATTTATTAAAACAACAAAAATTAAGTCAAAAAGGTATCTTAAAAAGCCGCGAACGTATTACCACTTGTAAAACACGAATTTTAGGAAACAATAATCAACTGCTTCGAATAGACGAAGAAATTGAAGAAGATATTTCAACACATGAAATGCAGCAGTTGTATACGCTGATTCATTACATCATTTTACATGATAAAATAGATGTAATTATTTTTGAAGACTATGATAAGGGGCTGTTAACACCCCGCCTTATCCAAAAAATAATTGAACTTGCTAAATCACGCGGCGTACCTACCTGCGTTGATCCTAAAAAACGACATTTTAATGTTTACAAAGGGGCATCCCTCTTTAAACCCAATTTAAAAGAATTACGTGAAGGCGCAACAATAGAAGCCGAATTGGAAAGCCTTGCCGATTTGCACCGAGCTGTAAGCAGTTTTAGAGTTAAACATAAAATTGAATCGGTATTATTAACGCTGGCCGAACGCGGAATTATAATAAATTCTAAAAGCTATAAAGCCCATTTTAGTGCCCATATACGAAGTATTGCAGATGTCAGTGGTGCCGGAGATACCGTTATTAGCATAGCAGCGCTGTGTCGTGCATTAAAATGTCCTGAAGTGTTACTTGCCCAAATGGCAAATCTTGGCGGGGGGTTAGTGTGCGAACAAATCGGCGTAGTGCCTGTTAATAAAGAACAACTTTTAAATGAAACCTTAAACCTGGATATAGTTCGTTAATGCCAACACAACCCGTAACGCCCTACTCAAGTGATGCCTCAAAAAATCATCAAATACGAGATATGTTTAATCGTATTTCAAAGCGTTATGATATTTTAAACACTGTATTGTCGTTGGGTATTCATCGGTATTGGAGAAAATCATGCATTCGGGAAATTAAATTGCATATAAAGCCCAAAACCATTTTAGATGTTGCCACTGGCACAGGAGACTTTGCGTTGGCTTGTTTACAGCTACATCCTGATAAAATTACAGGAATGGATATTAGTCGAGGCATGCTAGATGTTGGTATAAACAAACTTCGTCAATTAAAAATTCCAAACTCAAAAATTGAATTGATTGAAGATAACGCAGAAACAACTTCCATGTTTAACCAGCATTTTGATTTGATAGTTGTTGCATTTGGTGTTCGAAATTTTGAAAACTTAAATCGTGGATTAGCCAACATGCACCGTATGTTAAAACCTAATGGTGTACTGTGTGTTCTTGAATTTGCATATCCCCAAAAAAACTGGCTAAGACATTTATATCACTTTTACTTTAAACGTATTGTTCCTTTAATTGGCCGGATATGCTCAGCTGACGAAAAAGCCTATGCGTATTTATTTAATAGCGTGCAATCCTTTCCTCATTTTGATGCATTTACAGACCATTTACGTGAAACGGGGTTTTCAAAAACCTACTACAAAGCCCTTAGTTTTGGAATTTCCAGTTGTTATATTGGAATAAAAAAAACAGCACCCGAAGGTGCTGTAATTTAAATTAATTATTATTCTTATTTAACCTCTTCAAAATCCACATCGGTTACATTCTCGGTACCTTTTGAATGTTCTTGTGATGCAGATGATGATTCATTGGTTGTGTTTTGAGATCCGGCCTGAGCTTGTTGCGCTTTATATAAATCCTCACTTGCTGCAGTCCATGCTTCATTCATTGCTTTTAAAGCAGATTCAATTTTAGCTAAATCACGCGCGGCATGTGCTGCTTTGAGCTCTGTTAAAGCTTTTTCAATAACCTGTTTCTTTTCGGCAGGTAATTTATCTCCGTAATCTTTAAGGTTTTTTTCAGACTGAAAAATTAAACCATCGGCTTCATTAATTTTATCAGCTTCTTCTTTTGCTTTTTTATCAGAGTCCGCATTTGCTTCTGCTTCGCGCTTCATACGGTCTATTTCATCTTGTGATAAGCCACTTTTAGCTTCAATACGTATGTTGTGAGATTTTCCGGTAGCCTTATCTTTGGCGCTAACATTTAAAATACCGTTAGCATCTATATCAAATGTAACTTCAATTTGCGGTACGCCTCTGGGTGCAGGCGGTATACCGTCAAGATTAAATTCTCCTAATTTTCGGTTATCGCGTGCCATTGGGCGTTCGCCTTGAAATACTACAATTTGTACAGAGGGCTGGTTATCCGCAGCTGTACTAAAATCCTGAGATTTTTTTGTAGGTATGGTGGTATTGGCTTCTATTAATTTAGTAAAAACCCCACCCATAGTTTCAATACCAAGAGATAACGGTGTAACATCCAACAGTAAAACATCTTTTACCTCACCCGTTAATACACCTCCTTGTATGGCTGCACCAAGTGCTACAACTTCATCAGGATTAACACTTCTGTTTGGGGATTTTCCAAAAAACTTTTCAACGGCTGCTTGAATTGCGGGAATTCGAGTAGAACCACCAACTAAAATCACTTCATCAATTTCTGATGTAGAAAGACCTGCATTTTTTAATGCCGATCGGCACGGATCTATGGTACGTTGAATTAAGCGATCTGCCATTTGCTCAAATTTAGCACGCGTTAAGGTTTTAACCAGGTGTTTCGGAATGCCATTTACAGGCATTATATAAGGCAAATTAATTTCGGAAGTTGTGGTATTTGAAAGTTCAATTTTTGCTTTTTCAGCTGCATCCTTAAGGCGCTGTAAAGCCATTGGATCTTGGCGTAAATCAATACCTTCTTCATTTTTAAATTCATCAGCAAGCCAGTCAATTATAACTTGATCAAAATCATCGCCACCTAAATGGGTGTCACCATCGGTACTTTTTACTTCAAATACACCGTCTCCAAGCTCTAAAACCGATACGTCATGTGTACCCCCTCCGCAGTCAAACACCACGATTTTCATATCCTTACTGCGCTTGTCTAGCCCATAGGCCAGTGCCGCTGCTGTAGGTTCATTTATAATACGCTTTACTTTTAAACCGGCAATTTCACCTGCTTCCTTTGTTGCTTGACGTTGTGCGTCATTAAAATACGCCGGAACCGTTATAACAGCTTCTGTAATTTCTGTACCTAAATAGTCTTCAGCCGTTTTTTTCATTTTTTGGAGTATAATTGCTGAAATCTCTTGAGGCGTATATTTTCGGTCGTCAATTTCAACACGCGGCGTATTGTTATCACCTTTTACAACCTGATAGGGTACGCGTTTTAATTCACGCTGTGCATCTTCATAACTTAATCCCATGAATCGTTTTATAGAATAAATGGTTTTTTTAGGATTTGTTATTGCTTGACGTTTTGCCGGATCGCCTACTTTGCGTTCACCCCCCTCAACAAATGCAACCACAGATGGGGTTGTTCGTTTACCTTCATTATTTGAAATAACTACCGCCTCATTACCTTCCATTACAGAAACACAACTATTTGTGGTTCCAAGATCTATACCTATTATTTTTGCCATATTAATTTTTTTTATCTTTTGGCAATTGCTATGCCATTTTAAAGCATCAATTTATTTCTGCCAATATGACACGTTTTTAAAAAAAGACTTGTTAAAAAGGTCAGAAATATCTTTACAGGCAGCCTTTTCGACTGTTATCCGCATTATAAAATAAAAACTGACAAGTCTTTGCATTTCTTTGAAATTCAGAAATAAATGTTGTTGAGGGTGCTTTTTTAATCATGCAGCGGGTTCTAAATGCAAAAATTCCTAAAGCAGACTGATTTATAAAATTTGAATACAGCGGTTTGTTTTGTGCAAAACTGTTAGTAGGTTTTGTAAACAACAGAAAATCTGCATAATCACGATTTGAAGAATACACGAAATATTGAATCATATAAAATTTTCTACCTACAGCATTGGAGTTTAAAGAGGTTGATTTTAAACGTTCCCCAAGGGCTGTAAACAATTCATCTCCCGAAAATCCCACTTCAAGTTTGTCTTTATATATGCCTTCTGTTTTCTTGTCTTTTAAAAATTGATTTGAAAACGGATAATCCAGTGTAAAATAACCGTTTTGACCCCCTAAGTCTTCATAACAATGAAATCGAATAAGAGCCTGGTAAATTTCAGATTCGTTTGTGTTAAAATAAAACTTGTATTGCTTTTGAGACTCACTGTAATCTATATAATTATCCTCGTTAACAAGTGCACCTGGTGGTACCGGATAATAAAAATTGACAAAGGGGGGTAATCCGGAAGGTCTTATACTGTCTAATATTGTGGAAGTAGCTGTAAATACAGATTTGGTTTTAAGGTTTGTTATTGTTAATTTATATAATCCCTCTACTTTCCAATTGGGATTGGAATTAACACCATAAGCATCGTAACGGGGTAGTTCATTATGAAAATCACCATATGCTACATACACCCTTTGCTGTGTGGAAAATGCACCCGGCTGCGTATCTATCAGAGAATCTTTAAAATATAAGGTTTTAATATTTTTAGTAGGAATTACATTAACTTGTTTTGAATTTACAAAGCGTTCGAGTTTAACTTCTAATTCTCCAGCAGCATAATTTACCGTGTCTGAAATTTTTGCAACGGCATTGGCATCCTGTTGGGTTAAAAAACACTTATTGATCCTAATAATATGAGCCTGCTCTTGCGGATTAAGAACAGCATATACAATTGGTATTTCTTTATAGGGGGCATTGAGATTAAGATCGTTTTTACACGCCCAGCACAAGGCTATTAAAATGCAATATACAACCCTATTCACCATACAAATGTAATCAAACCTGAGAATTGGTTTCGGTAATTTCAAAAAAGAACTTTGAAAAACCAGGATGGTGAAGTTCTGAAAAAATACGTTCATGAAAAACCATAACAAAATTTCCGCCAGATTTTCGGATGAGATTTTTATGTTTTTCAACGTATTCTTTAGCTTTTAATACCGAAACGCCTTGATGTATATAAAATACCCCATCCATAATACTAAAGGGTTTTAAACAAATAGGTTCCATTTGTTCTGTATCAAAATTAAAATATAAAAACGCATGTGTTGTTCGGGCCCTAAACCCTAAAATATCTGAAAAACCCATAGACCAATCTTCAGTTATACCTGCTCTCAAAAGTGCATTTGGCGTATTACGTATATTAAATTTTAAAAAATGTTGTCTGCTTATATCAATTGACTTAGCTAAATGTGTTTCAAGCATTGTGCGTTCGTTTTCAATTTGATTAGACGTTTCAAACGAAGTATATGATGGATGTAATCCGCTTGTAATATTGGATTGACGTATTCGATTAAACAGGTTTGCATATACTTTTGAATTTAAATTTGCACCTCGATCGTATTTTACGTTGCGGTTTACCAAAAAAAAGAATATTGTATGGAGTTTATATTTTAAAATATGTTGTATAATATTTTCATATTGATCAAATGGATCTGCAGTATTTCCTTTTAATGTATTTATGCGATGTTTTACAAATAAAAAATTAAACTGCACAACATCCTTTAATAATGCTAATACATTTTTCCACAAGGGTTTTCCCAAAAACGCAAAACCGTTATCAATATCAAAGGTATAAGTACATTTAAATTCAGGTTTAGCAATTTTAAAATGCGTATTAGTATGATTTAATTTTACTCGTAATTCTTCAATCCACTGATCAACATAAGGTTCGGTAAAATCAAATTCGTCGCTAAATACCGAATCTTTGCAAAATCTATCATGCATGTCACGAAATCGGTTTTGCCATTCTTCTGCTCGAGATATAAAATAAAAAATGGCCGAAAATAAATCTGCAGGTTTTTTTTGGGTGCCTATTACTAGGGTTCCATAAGCGCTTTGTGATTTAAGCAGTCTAAAGTCATAACTCCCAGACATACTTAACAATCCATGTGGAATAATATGAAATGTATTTTCAATAAAGCGCTCAGAATAATTAATTATAAAATGCGTTTTTAAAAAGGTAGGATTTGTAATTTGCAATTCATCTATCAATCGAAGTTTACAATTTAATACGGTTTCAAACACAAAACGGCTCACATACTCTAGCCTACTGGTAATTTGATTTGCATATAACCAAACATCCTGTTGGCTATCGGTTAATTTAGAGTTTAGCATTAC
>RFNG01000133.1 GCA_009927275.1 Sphingobacteriia bacterium
GGTAAACCTTTTAGTACATTTAAATTAATTTGATTCATGCAATTAAAATGCTTACGTGGACATGCAGAGAATCCTAACTTAGAACAAGGTCTGCATTCTAATGATTTAACTTGTAATATAATATTTTGAGGATTGGGTTCAAACGGCACCATGCCAAATTCTGGTATGGTGTTTCCCCAAAACGAAATAACAGGTTTTTTAAAAGCAGCGGCAATGTGCATAATGCCTGTATCCGATGTAAATATCCATTCGGCCTGTTGAATAACAGAAGCACTTTGGTGCAAAGTAAAATCTGATTTAAAAAAAATCTGCTTCGGAAAATGTGATTTAAAATGATTCATAGTATTGATATCATCTGGACCGCCGATTAGTATAACTGGCCATTTAATCCCGTTTATCAATTCAAAAAGTTTTGTATGCGAAATGCGTTTAGTAAAATATGATGCCCCAATTCCAATAGCAACAAATGGCTTTTGAATTTTAAATTCCGTTTCCACACAAACGGTTGAATTTTCATTTACAAAAAAATCTAAACCCAAACCGTCGTATGTTACACCTAAAGATTCTAAAGATTTAAAATAACGGTCAACTATATGCTGCTGAGGTAAAACTTCAAGGGTTTTAAAACGAACTGCTAACCATTTTTTAAAATTTAATTTATTAAATCGTAATGTTTTTACATTTAAGAGTAAACTGATCCATCGGCTTTTTAAATTTGATTGCCAATCTAAAACCAAGTCGTAATTAGCCGATTTTAAATATGAAATTTGTTTTAAAATGTTTGATTCAAGTGGCAAAATACTATTAATATAGGGGTTATTGGCAAGAACATGACAGAATTGAGGCTTGCATAGTAGATGTATTTGCGCATTAGGAAATGTTTTTGAAAAACAACGAATGGTTGGGGTAATTAACACTAAATCACCAATAGAACTAAATCGCAGAATTAATATTTTTTGGGGAGCACTCATAACGTATTAGAATCTAACACATGTGGATTTAATTTTTGTTTTAACCATGCATTTAAAAAAATCGAGGTTAAAATCATTAGCACTCCTATATAAAATGCAAAAGATAATTCCTGATTTTCATGATAAATTAATATGGCCCATAAAATACCGTACACTGTTTCTAAATTAACTGTTAACGTAATTGTATAAGGACTTATTATACGGGTAAGTTTTACGGCTTCAACAAAAGGATATACCGTACATACTAAACTTAGTATGAGTAATCCAGTAATTGAGGGCGTATCCAGTTTAAAAAAAGACAAATGCATTTGATCCGTAAAAATAATATAAAGGGTTAATCCCATAAGCGCTGCAGATAATTCGTACAAAGTAATTACCAATGAGGGAAGTCGTTTTGCAATTATACCATTCCATACTCCAAAAACCGATGAGGTTGCTGCTGCCGAAACACCAAGTAAAATACCTAAATAATAGCCTGATTCAAATGAAAAAATTAATAAAATAGCAGCAATAATAATTACGCCGATTAAAACTTCGTATAAACGCAGTTTGCGTTTATAAAATACAGGCTCAATCAAGGCTGAAAATAATGTTCCTGTACTAAACGACACCATGGTGATACTTACATTAGAAACCTTAATGGCGCCATAAAAACACAACCAATGAATAAGAATGCAAATTCCTATAAGCGATAACTCTGCAAGCGCACGAATTGAGATTTTAAACGAAGTTCCTTTCCATAACATTATAATAAATAAAGCTGTAACCGTTATGGCAATGCGGTACCAAATCAATGGCCAAACAGGTATTGTAATATAACGACCTAAAATCGGCGAAAATCCCCATATAAATACAATAACATGAAGTAAAATCAAAGATCGTAAAGGTACTTTCATCTAAGGATTGCAAAAATAGAAATTGTATTGTGATTACACTGAATTATGGCAATAATTGAATACTGCCCATTCGTTCGTATTTTTTACCATCAAGTCCGGTATAAACAACTTTATAGAGGTAAACATCCTCTTTGCATAATTGGTGTTTAAATGTACCATCCCATCCTTTTTCGGAGTCCTCAGAATAGTATAACTGTTGGCCCCAACGGTTGTATACCGTTAAGCTGAATTTACTGAGGTTTTCGCCATAAATTTTAAACTCATCGTTTAAACCATCGTTATTAGGTGTAAAAGTGTTGGGAATATACGCGTTAAAATCTCGCTGAATATCAATACAAACCTCATCTTCTGCTACACAACCCCGATCATCTGTTAATCGCACTGTATAACAATCGGATTGTAATGGAATAATTTGAGTGCTGGCACAGGTTTTACATAAAATTCCATCACCAGCAATCCATTCTAATGTTCCAGAACCGGTTGCTTGTAAAAATATACTTTCATTTAGTTGATACGATGTATCGCGCCCTGCAAAAACTTTGGGCTTCGGCATTACATTCACCGTAACTGTAGTTTTAGAACCACAATATCCATTCCAAGAGGCTTCAACAGTGTAAATAGTGGTAACACTGGGGCCAGCAACTACCGAAGCTCCAGTAAAACCTAACAATCCGTTAACCGGTGACCAAACATAATAATTACCTCCAGATGCGCTTATGGTTGTGCGTTTTCCCGAACAAACCGAAGCATTTGGTATTGCTTTTGCTTGGGCATAGGGTTGCACCATAACGGAATAACTCAGTTGTTGTATACAAGCCTCGTTACCGGCATAATTGGCACCTATTACAGTATAATGCGTGGTGGTTTCTGGCTTAACAGTTACCAGCGTATTGGTACCATTAATAATTAAACCATTTAAAGGCAGCCAAGTATACGATTGTGCACCGTATACCGACAAGGTCATACTGTTACCGCTGCAAACCACATTTTGAGAGGCATTTAATACCATGTTAGGACTGGGCTGCACAAAAACTTGAAGCGTTTTAGTACCGCTACACGAACCATTAAAGCCTGATACGGTATAAATCGTTTGAACCTGTGGGCTGGCAATTACCGTTGGTCCTCCGGAAACATTTAAATGAGTATCTGGCAGCCACTGATAGGCCAAGGCACCAGAGGCTGTTAAATAGGTAGAGCGACCTTTACAAACCGTAAATTGCGATGCAGAACACGAAATTGTTGGCAAAGGCACAACAGAAAGTGTGGTTTGAGCAGAATTAGTACAACTGTTTAATGCACTTACAACCGTATAAGTTATGGAACTTGAAGGACTGGCGCCCACAGCTGTACCGGTTATACTGGATAATCCGGTTGAAGGTTGCCAATAATAGGATGTACCATTTCCTTGAACCGTTAAGGATAAAGACTGACCTACACATAAAGACGCACTTTGAGGACTTAAGGTGAGTTCGGGAACGGGTAGCATATTCAATACAGCAAATTTGGTTTGACTGTTACAGCCGAGGCTGGTGCCGTAAACTGCATAGGTTGTTGTAACCACCGGAAATGCATTAATACTGTTGTAGCTTGCCAAACTATAAGAAATTTGAGGCAACCATGTGTAGGTGCTGGCACCCGATGCAGAAAATGTTTGTAAGGTTCCCGGACATACAAAAGGGTTGGGGGGATTTACTGAAATACTTGGATTTGAAATAATAGAAAATGTTGTAATTATACTTACCGTACACACACCGGTTTTACCAATTAAACCCAGCGTTGCCGGATAAATCCCTAAGGGTGGATTACCAAAAGCAGTTACCTGTGTAACATAACCGTTAATAGATGACAATGCGATATTTGAACTTGGTAAAAATGTATATTGAACAGCACCACTAGGATTTACCGTAATTGTGTTTACAGAATTATTATGAGATTGTGAACAAAGGCTTGTATTACTTAAAATTAATTGAATAGTTGGCGGATTTTGAATTTGAAGCGTTGCAGTTGCATTGGCTGTACAACCATTTAAAGCTCCTAATAGGGTGTACATTTGCGTTATTGTAGGACTGGCAATAACAGTAGCAGAATTTGAAACGTTTAAACCCGATACAGGTGACCAGGAAAATTGTGCTGCTGTTCCAAATGCTGTTAATGTAGCAGATTCACCCAAACACACTAAGCTGTGCGATTGTGAAATGGAAACCTGAGGCAAAGGCAAAACAATTAAAGTAGATGTAATGGGATTTGCAACACAACCCAAAGCCTCTCCCGATAGGGTATAAACCTGCGATGTGCTCGGCGTAGCTAAAGCAACATTAAATGGCGAAACCATCAACTGATTGCCAGTCCATGTATAAGATGAAGCACCGTTAGCTGTAAAGGTTTGACTTTGGTAGGGACAAATGCTGGAACTCAGGGGTGTTATACTTAAAACAGGATTTGCAATAACAGAAAATGAACTTGTTGTAGTATGAAAGCAATAGCCGTTTTGACCGGTTACAGTAAACACACCTTGAGTTGCAACAGATCCATTAGATATACCTGAAAACCCGTTCGATAACACAGAACCGCTTAATGAAGCGGGTACTAAAACCGAATAGCTTGATGCACCCGATGCGGTTAATGAAATACTATTGGGTGATCCGTTAATGGGTTGGGCGCAAAGGGTATTATTGGTTAGTGATAAAACAACGGTTGGGTTTACAGCAACTTGTACCGAGGCGCCTGAACTGCAGCCATTTAATGTATTGGTTACGGTTACGGAATACGTACCTGGCTGATTGATTAGCGCTACCCCACTACCCTGACCTGCAAATAATGGGCTTCCAGACCATAAATAACTGGCATTTGCAGCATTATGAATTAACGTTAAGGGAGTATTTTGACCAGCCGGTATACAAATACTACCCGAGGGACTCAGTGAAGCGGTAATGGCGGTTGTAATACTGGAAATGGAGGTTGTCATGGTTGTTGGCGCAGCCGGAAAACAGGTTCCGGTAGTAATAACGCAAGTGTAAATTCCAGACACACTTGCTGAAATTACAGAGCCATTTGACGGGCCAATGATACCCGGACCGGTCCACGAATAATTAGCAGCATTTGCTGTTGTTGAAGCAATAACATTTATGGTGGGAACAGAACAACTTAAAATACCGCTGGTTATATTTGCCACTGGTGCAGGAGGCGGCACACAAGAACATGTAGGGCATGAAGCAAAATCGCCTGGACTTGGAGTAAATCCATTAACTTGAGTAAATGTTACCGAGGCCCCGCTTATAGTTCCAATAAAAAAACCATTGGCAAGATTGTTTTTTACATAAACCATATTACCAATAATTCCAAAGCCACCACCTGCCGTTGCATTTGGAAAATTAACCAATGAGAGGCTGTATTGAAAAACCCCTTGTTGGCTGTAACAGGCCAGATATTGACCACCTGCTGTTGTAGTTTTTAATACATAAAAATTACAATTGCAATCGGTGGTTAAGTCATATGGACCGCCACCATTAAACCCATTTATGGTAGTTAACAACGTGCCGTTTGCGGTGCCATCATACACATAGATTTGACCGGTTCCTCCGACTATATTGTATATTTTACCGCCGCATCCGCCAACATTTACCGCTGCACCGTTTCCAGTTGAATGACCGGTATTAACCCAAGAAACGCCATTCCAGTACCAGTAGGTTCCGCCCGAAGTGGAATAAAAAGTGGGTGATAATGTTCCACCATTAATATTTGGCATTAAAGTTAAACCCGAACCAAATGTAGGAATATTAGTATTGGCAGGATTATTTGCGCCCAGTGGTAAGGCTGGATTATAAAATTTTATGAATTGACTACCATCCATGTAAATATAGGGACTGGGACACGTTAAGGTTTGCGCAAAACTTGCGTATGAAAAAACAAACGCACTTAGAACTAAACAAAACAGATATAGGTTTAGCCGCATGTGTGAAAATTAAAAAAAATAATCAATAATTCAAATAAATACCTTTAAATCCATTAACTAGTTTTGTAAAACATATGTGTTGTTGAGTAAATAATCATGGTAATTTTAAATTATAGTGCCCAAATTTTAATATACATTTGAATGTGAGCCATTTTTTAGAGGATTTAAATTTAACACAGCGCGAAGCCGCTATGCAGATTGATGGACCTGTTATGATTATTGCAGGTGCAGGATCAGGTAAAACAAGAGTACTCACCTACAGAATTGCCCATATTTTAAATCAGGGTGCTGATCCGTTTCAAATTTTAGCACTCACATTTACCAATAAAGCAGCACGCGAAATGAAAACACGTATTGGTTTATTGGTTAATGAAAGTTATGCACGTCAACTGTGGATGGGTACATTTCATTCTGTTTTTGCACGTATACTAAGAGTGGAAGCCGAAAAAATTGGATATCCAAAACAGTTTACCATATACGATACAGAAGACAGTAAAAGTGTTTTAAAAACAATTGTAAAAGAATTGCAATTGGATGATAAAATTTATAAACCCTCACTGCTGTTAAACAGAATTAGTGATGCAAAAAACAAACTCATTAATGCCACACAGTATCAGGAAAATCCGGTTCATTTAACTGAAGATACACAAAGCAAAAAACCACTGTTAGGTCAAATTTATGCATTGTATGAAAAGCGAAATTTCAGAGCAGGAGCCATGGATTTTGACGATTTATTATTTCAAACCAATATTTTATTACGCGATAACCCCAAGGTATTGTTAAAATATCAAGAGCAGTTTAGGTATATTCTGGTAGATGAGTATCAAGATACCAACTTTTCGCAATATCTTATAATTAAACAATTGGCTGCACGTTTTGAAAATATTTGTGTTGTTGGAGATGACGCGCAAAGTATCTACGCGTTTAGAGGTGCAAATATTCAAAACATACTCAATTTTAAATCCGATTATCCCGAGGCCCGCATTTTTAAACTTGAACAAAACTACAGAAGCACCGTTACCATTGTGGAATCCGCAAATGCGGTAATTTCACAAAACCAAGATCAACTGCCTAAAACTGTATTTACCAAAAATGGTACCGGTGCACCTATTTTAGTATTTAGGGCCGGCTCAGATTCTGAAGAAGGTCAACGTATTGCACATTACATACAAGATCGTTCAAAACACGGTGTGGCCTTGCATGATATGGCCATTTTGTACCGTACCAATGCCCAATCGCGTGCTTTTGAAGAATGGTTAAGGCGCTTAAACATACCTTATAAAATTTATGGTGGAATTAGCTTTTACCAGCGTAAAGAAATTAAAGACGTTTTAGCCTATTTTAGATTGTGTATTAATCCCCATGACGATGAAAGTCTAAAACGAATTATTAATTACCCGGCCCGTGGTATCGGACAAAGCACTTTAGACCGAATTCTTTTAACAGCTGCTGAACAAGATCTCAGTTTATGGACCGTGATTTCAAATTTACATGATTTTAAAACCGGTATTTCAAAAGGAATTGCAGAAAAATTAGAAGCGTTTTGTATTAAAATTAAATCGTATCAGGCGTTGCTTCAAACACAAAATGCCTTTGAATTGGGACAGCATATTATGGTGTCTTCTGGAATTATTCCTGAATTATTTGCCGATAAAACCATAGAAGGCGTTGCACGCTATGAAAACGTTCAAGAACTGCTAAACGGTTTAAAAGATTTTACAGAACCTCAAAACACTTCAGAACCAAATGAAACAGAAACACGTTTTCTTGCTGATTTTGTTCAAGACATTACCTTACTAACGGGAACAGATTTAAGCGATGAAAAGGATGATGGCACGTCAAAAGTAAGCTTAATGACCATTCATGCAGCAAAAGGACTTGAGTACGAATTTGTTTGTATTGTAGGCATGGAAGAAAATCTTTTTCCCTCCCAACTATCACTTAATAGCCGATCTGATTTAGAGGAAGAACGGCGATTATTTTATGTAGCCTTAACGCGCGCCAAAACACAACTTATTTTAAGTTATGCTGCCTCACGTTTTAAATATGGCACAATGCATTTTTCAGAACCCAGCCGGTTTTTAGATGAAATTCCAAAATCCTTTATGGAAATGGCTTTACATCCTGCGCAAGGTAATGTAGCCGGTAAAATTAAAACAACCTCGCAACAAATAATTTCTAATGAAATCAGTACTTCGGCTCAAAAAAAACTGGTTCGGGTCAGTGCACATTTAAAACCTGTATCGGGCACAACAGTTAACTTAAGTTTTAATCAACAATTAAAAATTGGTGATTCGGTACGTCATGAAAAATTTGGTATTGGTACAATTATGCACTTGAATGGTATTTGGCCCGATACAAAAGCTGAAATCGCATTTAACCCTGGAGGCTTAAAAACACTGTTGTTAAAATTTGCACGTTTAGAGGCCTAAGGCATAATTTTTTCAGGATTTAAAATGCCCTTGGGGTCAAAAGCCTGTTTAACAGCCCGAAACATATTTAAATGCGTATCAGAAAACATAATAGGTAAATACGATTTTTGAACCCAGCCAATACCATGTTCTCCGCTAATTGTACCTCCTAAAGATTTACAAACTTTAAAAATCGCTTTTATCCCCTCGGTTACATGGAGATTCCATTCTTTATCACTTAAGTTGCCTTTAATAATATTTACGTGTAAATTTCCATCACCGGCATGTCCGTAACACACGCTTTCAAAACCAAATTTTTTTCCTATAGATTTAACCGCGCTTAATAATTCCGGAAGCGCTGCCCGGGGTACAACCGTGTCTTCTTCTTTATAGGTACTGTTGTTTTTAACTGCTTCACCCACTTTTCTTCTTATTTTCCAAAGGGTTTCCTTTTGCTCCGCTGAATCTGCAAATAAAATATCACTGGCACCGTGTGCGGTAAAAATAGAACCCAATATTTCACATTCGTGCATCAAAACATCTGCATTAAAGCCATCCACCTCAACCAATAATATGGCGTTCCAATGCGACTCAATATTAAAATCTACAGCACCATACTTTACACTCCACTCCATGGCCGAGCGTTCCATAAATTCCATAGCACTAGGTGTAATGCCTGCTTTAAATACAGCTGCAACCGACCTACATGCTGCTTCGGGCGAATCAAAAGGCACCAACATTAAATACTGTAATGCAGGATTAGGAATTAACTTACATACAATTTTAGTTACAATACCCAAGGTGCCCTCACTGCCAATAAACAATTGCGTAAAGTTATAAGCTGTTGAATATTTTAAGGTATTGGCGCCCGTCCAAATAACCGTTCCGTCAGCCAAAACAACTTCAAGATTTAAAATATAATCGCGCGTTGTGCCATATTTAACAGCACGCGGACCTCCACTGCTGTGAGCCACATTACCACCTAACGTACAGCTTCCCCAGCTTGCCGGATCGGGAGGGTAAAACAATCCCAATGCCTTAACCGCTTCCTGAAATTCAAAATTTATAACTCCAGGTTGAACCGTTGCTTGTAAATTTTCAGTATCAATTGATAAAATTTGGTTCATGCGTGTCATGTTTAAAATAACACCACCCTTTACAGGTAAAGCACCTCCACTTAATCCTGTACCCGCACCACGCACTGTTAAAGGCACCAGATAATAATTACATAAGGTTGTAATTTGAGATACCTCTTCCGTTGATTCAGGGTAAATCACAATCTGTGGCATAAACACTAAATCTTCTGAGGCATCACTGGCATTGTTTTTTAAAACTTCTGCATCCGTAAAACATTTTATGTGGGGTAATACCTGTTTAAGTTCATTTAAAAAAGCCGAAAGAGTATCAGATACATCCATTTAAATTATAATATTACAAATTTAGAACTTTATGTAGTTTTACGTTCGTTAATGCATATAAATATTCATACGCACCATATTAATCATGAGTGTGAATTAGAATTACTACAAGTTTTTAAACCTGAAAAACACCCCTTACATGCTTCATTTTCTTTTGGCATGCTTCCTGAACATTTGCCGCTGCAAGAAAACTGGATTGCTTGGGAACGTATTATTGCCTCATCTTCTTGTCTTGCAGTTGGAGAATGCGGTTTAGATAAACGTATTCAAATAAATATGTTAAAGCAAATTGATTTTTTTTCAAAATGGGTTGATTTGGCCATAGCCTATCATAAACCGCTTATTATACATTGCGTAAAAGCTTTTAATGATGTAATTAATGTACTTGAGGATAAACATTGCAGGGTTCCGGTTATTTTTCATGGGTTTAATAATGGACTAAATACAGCAGAATTACTGTTACAAAAAGGATATTATTTAAGTTTTGGCAAAGCATTGCTGGGATTCGACTCTAATGCTTCCAAATGCATTCGCCAAACGCCTAAATCTCAGTTGTTATTGGAAACCGACGATACCGACCTTTCAATTAAATTTATCTATAACAAAGCTGCACGCCTATTAGGCATAAATGAGCAGGCTTTAATGGATCAGATTCAAAAAAATATAAAGTCTATTTTTAAATCATTATAAATATGGAAACCCATTGGATGGAGCGTACTGAATTGCTTATTAAAGCAGATGGTTTACAAAAACTTCAAAACGCTCACGTTATGATTGTAGGTTTGGGAGGTGTTGGATCGTATGCAGCTGAAGCCATAGCCCGCAGCGGCATAGGCACTATCACATTAATTGATGGCGATACCGTTGATCCTACAAATAGAAACCGCCAGCTACAAGCGCTTTTCAGTACACATCATAAAAACAAAAGTATACTTATGGCTGAACGAATAAATGATATAAATCCTGAATGTAAAATTCATGTTTACGATCGGTTTATGTCGCCCGATGATATGAAACAATTATTAAAGCAAAAATTTTCATACATAATAGATGCTATTGACAGTATATCACCAAAGCTCTACCTGTTGCATACGGCATATTACCAAAATCATAAAATTATTTCAAGCATGGGCGCCGGCGGTAAAATGGATCCCACTCAAATTCAAGTGGTTGATATTTCAAAAACCCATACCTGCCCCATGGCGCAGTATGTGCGAAAACGGCTTAAATACATGACTATTTACAAGGGCATTAAAACAGTTTTTAGCACCGAATTACCTGCGCGGCATTCAATTATGAAAACCGATGGATCTAAATTTAAAAAATCAGCTTATGGCACTATTTCTTATTTGCCTGCAGCGTTTGGTTTAACCTGCGCCTCTGTTGTTATTCGTGAGTTATCGGGCTGGAAACCTATAAAAACGGGATGAATAAACCTTTACTCTTCTTCGCTCTCCGATCCTGCACTTGAACTTCCGCCCTTATTAAATTCGTTAAGGTATTTTGTAAGGTATTTGCGAAGCCCCTCATCATGTTCTTTATCCCACAATTCTTTATCTAATTCTTTCCATAAGGATTCATTATCTTTCATATAATCTTTAAGAAATTTCTTGTAAAAACGATTTATTTTAATTTTTTTCAAATCTTTCAAAGCTGCGTCTTTACCTTCTGCACGGGTGTCTTGAACATAAAAATTACTACATACAGCAGGCTCACCCTTTAAATCTTCTCCGTCATAGCGGGTTTCGTATAAATTTAGGCGTCCGCGTACTAAACACTCAGCAAAAACCGGAACGCCCTCTTCGTCAATAACTTCAAAATGATGTGTGCTCCCCGCACTTGTAAAACCGTATCCACGCGCCTTTTTTGAATCCATTGGAACAATTTTAGGCCCCTTTTTAGCATCTACAAACCCAAATTTTTTATAAAAATCTAAAAAATCATCCGGATTGGTTTGAATTTTACCTTTTACAGTATCGTTTTGACCTTTTTTAGACTTGGTAATTAAATAATATCCACTTTCTAATACAGGCTCCATTTTTGCCACCTTGGTTTTTTTTCCTTGAGCTAAAACTGTATTACAAGCTAAACCCAAAATCAGCATTGAAAAAATTAAACGTTTCATATCACTAATATACTTATTTTTTTTCTAAAACTTCATCAATCATTCCATAGGCTTTGGCTTCTTCCGCAATCATCCAGTAATCGCGGTCGCTATCTGCCCATACCTTTTCAAATGTTTGTCCGCTGTGCAGGGCAATTATCTCATAAAGTTCTTTCTTTAACTTTTGAATTTCACGAGCTGTAATTTCAATATCACTGGCCTGTCCTTCGGCACCACCGAGAGGCTGATGAATCATAATACGGGCATGTTTAAGTGCGGTGCGTTTTCCCTTTGAGCCGGCACATTGTAACACGGCACCCATACTGGCCGCCATACCTGTACAAATTGTGGCCACATCGGGTTTAATGATCTGCATTGTGTCGTATATACCCAAACCGGCATATACACTGCCACCGGGTGAATTTATATAAATTTGAATATCTTTTTTAGAATCAACACTTTCTAAAAAAAGCAGTTGCGCTTGAACAATATTAGCTACCTGATCATTAATTCCGGTTCCTAAAAATAAAATCCGATCCATCATTAAACGCGAAAACACATCCATCTGTGCTACATTTAACTGACGTTCCTCAATAATATAAGGCGTTAAAGACGATTTCCATATTGAGGTGTAGCGGTCATAATTTAAACTGCTAATACCCACGTGACCGGTGGCGTATTTTTTAAATTCAGATTCATTGAACATAGATTCCATTTTTTTACTAAAATACGGGATATGCATTGTTTTACCAATATATTTTATTGTTTTTTATTTTTTTACAATTAACCTTAAAATGTTATTAACTCCTGCACGTTACGGTGCACACCATTTGATTTTTAAAGAGCTTTAAAGTGTGACAGAAGCAACGCACTGTATAATTAATGGCCATTTGGTTTCCGTTTTTGAAATGGGCATACCCTATAATAACCGTGCATTTCGATATGGCGATGCTGTTTTTGAAAGTATTCGATCTTTTAACGGCAGGCTTTTATTTTTAAAAGACCATATGGAACGTTTAAAATTAGGCATGGCTGCCATGCGAATGCTTTTGCCAGCTGAATTTAACAGTGAAAATATCAATAATTTAATTGCGCTGCTTTTAGCACAAAATCAGCACAGAAACCATGCCCGTGTGCGCTTAACGGTATTTAGGAATGAAGGCGGGGGTTACACACCGCAAACCAATACCATTTCATTTTTAATTGAATCTCAACCCTTGATAAACTTTTACGAATTAAATACTAAGGGATTATGGCTTGATATTTTTACAGACCTAAAAAAAAGTATAACTAAATTTTCTGCTTTTAAAAGCGCCAATGCACTTTTATATACACAGGCCGGCTTAAGCGCAAAAAGCATGAAACTTGATGATGCCTTTATTTTAAATGAGCTGGGCAATATATGTGAAAGTATACACAGTAATGTTTTTATTGTAAAAAACGGAAGTTTATACACCCCCCCCATAAGTGAAGGATGTATAAATGGTATTATGCGCAAACAGATTTTTAAGCTTGCTAAAACACTTAAATTTTTGGTTTTTGAAAGCCCACTTACCGTATATAACATTATGAATGCTGACGAAGTGTTTTTAACCAACAGTATCAGGGGTATTGAATGGGTTGGGCAATTTCGTGAAAAGTTTTATAGCAATCGTCAAACGCGTGATTTAATGGAATTGCTTTGCGCCGAGGGGCATTTGCTTTAACCATGCAAGTAAATCGTCTACCTGTACTTTTCTAGAAAACCTACTAATGTCTGTATGTGTTGCAGCGGGGCGCTTTTTAAGCCAATGTTGTATAACCGTTTTTAACTGCTGATGATCTGAATACCCTACAGTAATGCCGGTTTGGGTATCAGTAAGTAAAGCCGCTGCCTCACCGTCCTGTGGACCGATGCATAAAATGGGTTTTTGGGCATGCATATACTCAAATACTTTACCTGTAATAGTATCTTGGGCATGCGGCGTATTATTAATTATCAAAATCAGTACATCCGATTGTTGTTGTAATGCTAAAATTTCATTATGCGGTTTATAAGATTCAAATTGCACCACATCCTCTATGTCATGCACGCGTATTCGTTCTTTAATAAAGGCATCGGTTTTTCCAATACATTGAATTTTAAGTTTAGAACTTAATTGCGTATCCTGACGTTTTAAATCCGCAATGGTTTCCCAAAGTACTTCAGGATTACGATCTTTTACCAATGTACCTAAATGAGATAATACCAGTGTATTATTGGGTTTTAAAACGGTGCTTTTGGAACTATCATCTGCATCATAGCCGTTATATATCACTTTAAATTTATGTCCGTAGGCAGGTGCAATTTTATTTTGTAATCGATTCGACATGCCTTTACCAATGCAAATAATGCCATCCGCTTCAAGTAATACCTCGCGTTCCATTCGCCTGTGCAGGGCTTTTGCCCAAAACATCACTTTCATATGATGCATATAATCAATATCCGTCCAGGGATCTCTAAAATCAGCAATCCAAATTAAATTTGAATTAAAACGTTTTAAACCTCTGCCAATACGATGCATAGAATGCGGTGGACCGCTAGAAATTACGTATGCTACAGGCTTAGTTTGCAGGTACTTTTTTAAAACACGTATGCTGGGATTAATCCACCAGCAACGGGCATCGGGAATAAAAAAATTGGCCCTTATCCATATACTCAATCGTTCACGCCAGGTTTGTTTTGTTTGCTCTGAAAAAAATGCAGGATTGATACGATCCGTAGGCTTACGTCCAGTAAACCATTTATATATAGCATAGGGCTCGGTAATCTTATGCTTAATACATTCTAAATCTGCGGGTATATCATTAAGCAACGACCTGTCCTCTGTAGGCCATTCCCCTTGATCAACTGTGTATACTACGGGTTCCCAACCTGCTAGCCTAATATATTTAACCCATTTAAGCCAACGCTGAACACCGGCGCCGCCTGAGGGTGGCCAATAATAGGTTAATACTAAAATACGCTTATGCATTTTTATCAAAGCTACAAAGAAAGCTTAAATTTAAACCTAAGGTAATTTGTTTAATACAAACGACTAATAAATTAAAACACCTAAATAAAATTGTAAAAAATTATGAATTATTTAATGCTTTATTAATTAGTTAAATGTTACGAATGCAACCGAGCAGCAGCGAGCCCGGAGTAAGCCGGGCCAAAGGC
>RFNG01000128.1 GCA_009927275.1 Sphingobacteriia bacterium
GCAAAAACCGAATGTAATGAGCCCGGAGTAGCCCGGGCCAAAGGCATCGCCCAAAGCATTCTAAATAAATTACTCCTCCTCTAAGTACATCGCCCAAAAAACTAATTCTAAAAATTAAAAACCTCAGTAAAATAAAGATTGCGATAAGGATGCTTGCTTCATAACGCAATCACAAGCGGGCCTAATGTTTTTAATTTAATTTTTTAGCTATTATAACATACACTGGAAAATGATCACTGTATCCGCCCGTATAACTTCCACCACTGTATGTACGAAAGGGATAACCTTTAAAATTTCCAAAATCAGATTTTAAAAAAGGTTTATTAAAAACCCGTGCTTTGTAAATACCCCAATTATTAAACTCGGGCTGTATCCATGGTTTATTTATAATTATTTGATCAAAAAGATTCCAGCTGTCTTGATACGCCAAGCTACCAATACCATCAGCATATAATTGCTCCATTGGATTATAATAAACATGCGCTGTATTACTTTGGTAATTACCGCTGGTTATTAAACCCTTTTTAATAGATTCATTTATTGGATCATCATTAAAATCACCCATTATCACTATTTTAAGTTCCGGCTCCAATTGTAACAAACTATCGCAAACGCGTCTTAAAATTTGTGCTGCACGGTTTCGATTGGGTCTACTGGCCATTTCACCACCTCGCCGTGAGGGCCAGTGATTAACAAAAAAAACAGTTGGCTCATTTAAAAACAAACCTTTTACCATAAGGATATCACGTGTTCTGTGAGCGGTGTCTGTAATTAATTTTACTGGAATTGCATGAGCCTGTTGCACTTTAAAATACTTTGGGTTGTAAATAAAAGAGGGATCTACGCCCCTAAAGTCTGGTCCCTCAATATGAACAAGCTGATACTTACGTGCAATTAGCGCGGGCTGATGAATTAAATCTGATACAACAAATTTATTTTCAATTTCACATAAGCCTAAAACCGCAGGTCCATCGGGGCTTATTTCCTTACCCATTTGTGCAATTACTTCAGATAAATGATTTAATTTATGCCGGTAACGGGTTCCGTTCCAAGCATTGGTGCCTTCGGGTGTAAATTCTTCATCGTTTTTCCAGCGGTCGTTAAGGGTGTCGTATAAATTTTCAACATTCCAAAAACCTATTATTGCCATATTGTACTGTGCCTGTGGTTTTAATTGCTGTGACCACATTAGGGCATTACAAAACACAAATGCAAAAAATACTAAAACTGATTTATTCATTATATTTCAAAATTAGAATTTTAAATTGGTTTGTTTAGTAATAAAATCTTAACATCTATGACTTTTAAAATTCATACAAAACCATTTCTATTGTATATATTCGAGCCATGAATAAATACATTACAGGTGTTTTGTTTGTGTATGCAATTTCTATTGCACATGCCCAACAATTTTCATCTGCTGATAGCCTACCAACGGATACGGGCGATACACAATTTCAATTGCCTGTATTTTCAACTACCGGAGCAGATGCCGAAGCGGATATGGACCAGCAGGATGTTTCTTCCTTGTTGCAATCCAGTAAAGATGTATTTACACAGTTTTCGAGTTTTCAATTTAGCAATGCACGTTACCGTTTGCGCGGTTATGCTGCAGAAAATCAAATGATAATGATTAACGGTATTAACGTTAACAGTTTAGAAACCGGCTTTGCAACATGGTCTAACTGGGGTGGTTTAAATGATGTGACGCGTTATACCGAAACCCGTTTTGGATTGGGCGCAAACCGTTATGGCTTTTCGGGTCCTGGAGGGTATACAAATATAAATTCAAGAGCTTCAGATTTTAAGAAAGGTTCAAGGGCCTCGTATGGCGTTTCAAACCGAATATTTAGAAACCGCTTTATGCTAACCCATTCAACCGGTATGATGAAAAATGGTTGGGCAATAACCCTGTCGGCATCTGCCCGAAACGGTGAAGCAGTATATATACCCGGCACCTATTTTAATGCCCAGGCATTTTACCTCTCCATCGACAAACGTATTAATGAAAAGCATTTACTGAGTTTTACAGGGTTTTATGCCCCCATTGAACAAGGGCGCAGTAATGGTGAAACCATAGAGGCTTATACAATTGCCAAGGACAATTATTATAATAGTGCTTGGGGCTTACAAAATGGAAAAGTTCGCAATGCGTCGGTAAGCCGTGTAAATAAACCTCAGTTACAATTGCATCATGTGTGGAGCCCTAATGCCACAATGCAATGGGATAATGGCGTGTTTTACAGTTTTGGAACTATGGGACTAAGTGGTTTAAATTGGAATGACGCACCTAATCCGCGTCCAGATTATTACCGCTACTTACCAAGCTATTACAGAGATTTGGGTAATAACAGTATGGCTGATTATAGTATTCAACAATGGAATACCCAACTAAATACTCGGCAAATTGATTGGGACCGAATGATACGTATGAATCAATCTAACCTGTACAGTTTGCCCGGATCAGGCGTGGTAAACACCACAGAAACTCGTGCGCGTTATATTTTAGAAAACCGTATTGATGATCATCAGCAGTTAGGCTATAACAGTATTTTTAACAAACGGTTCGGCTCTTGGTTTTTAAGTTCAGGTTTACAAGCTTACTATCAAAAAACTAAACGTTATAAAATTTTAGAAGATCTTTTAGGTTCTACCTTTTGGTTGGATTATGATCAGTTTGCACCTGAACAAGGCGTAAGCGCGGATGTTCAACAAAACAATTTAGACAATCCGGATAGAAAAATTTTACAGGGAGATACGTTTGGATACAATTACGCACTCATTACACAACGTCAGGAATTGTGGTCGCAATTAGAATGGAATGGCAAAAACATGGATGCATACACAGCACTGAGTATTAGCCGGCAAACCACGCAACGTGAAGGATATTGGGCCAATGGAAAATTTCCAACTACCAGCAAAGGCTCAAGTAATTTACTTGAACTGATAAATTATGGTGCCAAAGCCGGCATAACCTATAAAATCAGCGGCAAGCAGTTTTTAACTGCCAATACCCTTTGGCAAACCCGTAGTCCGGAGGCGCAAAACATTTTTTTATCACCACGTTCACGACAGGATATGGTTTCCGAAATTAAACCTGAAATTGTTATTTCAAATGATATCAGTTACAGAGTACAGGCTCCCGGTTTTAAATTTAGATTTACATTATACCACAGCCAGTTTAATCAGCAGTTATGGCTGCGTTCATTTTTGGAGTGATGAATTTAACAACAATATCAACCTGTTTATGAATGGCCTTAACCAAACCCACCAAGGCATTGAAATGGGTATTGAAAAAGTTATTTATACAGCGCATACACTTCAGGGAGCCCTGGGCTGGGGTCAATTTTATTACACCAACCGGCCCGTTTTGCAAGCGTGGCAAGACAATAATGCCAATGCGTTATTTACAAACCGTACCGTGTATTTAAAACATTATCGTGTAGGTGGTACACCGCAATTTGTTGCTGGTATTGGTTATAAGTACAATGCCCCGGCGCATTGGTTTTATTCCATTTATGCAAATTACTTTGATGCGATTTATGTTGAGCCTAATCCAGACCGTAGAACTGCTGAGGCGGTTTCTAAGTATTTGGATTCCGAAGTGCAATATTATGCCGAAATAATTGATCAATTTAAATTGCCATCTTACTATGTATTTAATGCACAACTTGGAAAATCGTTTAAAATATGGTCTAAGTATTTTTTAAATGTAAATATTAGTATTAATAATTTGTTTAATGATCGGCAAATTATTTCAGGAGGGTTTGAATCCTTACGTTGGGATAAAGCCAATATTAGCAAATTTGACAATAAGTATTTTTACATGACCGGTACCACTTATATGTGCACCGTAAACTTTAACTTTTAAATTATGAAAACCATTGTATTTGCATCCTTACTAGCACTCGCAAGCGTATCTTGCGAAAAAGAATTTGATACACCAAAACTCAATCCAGCCGCCGCTTCACGTGAAATTAATATAAAACAGATTAAGGATAAATATTACAGTAATATTAATTACAAATTTAAAGCCGACAGCAGTTTGTATTGCGTAGTAATTGCTGATGAAAGCACAGGGAATTTGTATAAAGATATTTATGTTAAAGATGTTACAGGTGCATTACATGTAAAATTGATAAACAGTGGCGGCCTGTATGTGGGCGACAGTATACGTATAAATATTAAAGGATGCCTTTTAAACGAATATAATAAACTTATTCAACTGGACTCAGTTAATACAGAAACCCAAATTGTAAAATTAAGCTCCGGCAATGTGGTTAAACCTCAAACCTTAACCATTGCGCAAGTATTAGCTAATACGGCAGCAACAAATTCTGTACAATCTAAGTTAATTCAGTTAGAGGGTGTTGAATTTTTAACTGCAGACCAAAATATGCCTTATGCCAATGCCGCTGCTAAATTATCTGTAAACCGAATATTAAAATCATGCGATGGACAAACCCTAACTGTTAGAACCAGTGGTTATGCCAGTTTTGCTTCGGCAACTACACCCACCGGAAACGGCACATTTGTTGGAATTGCCAGTCAGTATGGCACTACCATGCAATTAATTTTACGTCAAACTACCGATGCTCAAATGAGCGGTACGCTGTGTGGCAGTGGTGGCGGTACAACTACGCCGGGCAGCTATTTAAATAAAGATTTTAATGATAACAATTTAACAAGTGGCGGGTGGACCAACATACGCGTTAGCGGCGCCATTGACTGGGCCGTTACTACGTTTAGCAGCCAAACCTTTGCTAAAATTTCAAATTATGTTAGTGCAACAAATCAGGCTTGTGAAACCTGGCTTATTTCACCTGCAATTAATTTAAGTAATGCCACATTACCACAATTAACTTTTTTAAATGCATATAAATATACCGGTGCTGCGTTAGAAGCATACATTTCAACTAATTATAATTCAGGTGCTCCTAATACGGCAACATGGACTAAGCTTAATTTTACTTTGTCATCAGGAAATTATGTATTTGTAAATTCTGGCGCAGTTAATTTAAGCGCCTATAAATCTGCTCAGGTTCGCATTGGATTTAAATATACCGGATCGGCAACAGATGGGTCTACATGGGAACTAGATGATATTATAATTAAAGAGCCTTAATGTGTTAAAATATTATCAATTAATTTCTATTATTTACCTGCCAATTTCATGCCTTAAAAATTTTGTGAAACCAGCAATAGGGATACGCAGGGCTTGGTTCATTGCGCAGCAATAACCGAGCAAAGCGAGCCCGGAGCAGCTCGGGTCAAAGGCATCGCCAAAAAAATAAAACAATTCTGAAATACTTCGAAAAAAAAATATTTCAACCT